>CBFCZM010000261.1:0-4585 GCA_965602565.1 uncultured Anaerolineae bacterium | reverse complement strand
AGCCCACTTTGTCACCGGCACCGCTGCTCCCTGCACCAGCATCTTCAAACCTGTTTGGCTCGATGGACAATTGCCTGATATGGGGCCTGTGCCGGGAGGAACGCACGACGATGCCACCCTATACTGGCGGCACGAGGCCCTGCACCGAGCTACTCTACTCGATTACGGACCCGCTATTCAGCTCTACCGAGCGGAACGAGACACCCTCGAAGAGGGATTTCTGGCTAGGGCGCTTGAACTCGCCCACTGCACGGCGCCTGAGCGCATCGCTTTCACTTCTGACTGCTTTGCCGATGCAGATGCTGCCGACGTCCGCTGGCTAGAGCGTCTATCAAGCGCAGAATTGCGGAGACGCCGAAGTTGACCTTGCGCCACTGCCTGGACCAGACTCAACCGCCAGGCCCAAGTGTCATCTGAGGGGCAATAACCATCGCGTGGATGTGTTTAGAGTTCGCGTGGGAGCCCCTGGCAATCCGTTGTGTCTGACGGCGGAGTGTGCGGGATTATCACAACCAAGGGGCAAGTGACTGCCATAGGCTGAACCACGACAAGGGGCAGGATAAGCGAAAGCTCGATCTGAACTGACCAAGGTCTCCAGGCGGAACTCCGGTGCCTTCGTCCGGCAATTCGCGTTTCTGTTGGCTGATCTGGCCGGGGCACAACTGATACTGCTTGGCCGGGCCTGCCCATTGCTGCGTTCGGTGCACGTTCGAGGGAATCCGTGGTATAATACGGGTGCGGCGCAAGCGCGTCATTCTCCATCAACGGTAATGCACTGAGGCTCTGCCGGTACTGGCAGAGCTTCTTTTCTTGAAGGGACAGTAGGACAGACATGAGCAGTGATTTTGAGGCATTCGATTTGCACCCGCAGCTCCTGCAGGCTGTGGATGACATGGACTATGAGTCACCCACGCCAATTCAGGAGCAGGCCATTCCCGCGCTCCTGGCAGGACGGGACGTGCTCGGGCAAGCTCAGACAGGCACGGGGAAGACGGCGGCCTTTGCCTTGCCGATGCTGCAGATCTTCGACACGGAGACCGGCGGCATTCAGGGACTGGTGATCGAACCGACGCGGGAGTTGGCAAACCAAGTCGCCAAGGCCATCCGCGACTATGGGCAGCACCGCAGTGTTCGCGAACACTCTGGCGTTCGCGTCCTGCCGGTTTACGGTGGCCAGTCGTACGATCGCCAGATCCGGCGTCTGCGGCGGGGCGTCGACGTTGTGGTCGGTACCCCGGGACGTATGCTAGATCTGATCCGTAAGCGGCTGCTCGACTTGCGCAACGTGCGCTATCTGGTGCTCGATGAGGCCGATGAGATGCTCAGCATGGGCTTCATCGAGGACATCGAGGCGATTCTGGACGAGACGCCCACGGATCGGCAGACCGCGCTGTTCTCAGCTACGTTGCCCAAGCCCATCCGTCGGCTGGCGGATCGCTATATGAACGATCCCCAGACGATCGCCGTCAATCCGGAGCGGGTGACGGTGGAGCACACGGAGCAGCGCTACTACTTGATCCACGAATCGGATAAGCTGGCGCCGCTCCTCCGCCTGCTAGAGGTTGAGTCCGCGACCACAACGTTGGTCTTCACACGGACCAAGGTCGGCGCGGCTGAGCTTGCCGAGAAGCTCTATTCGCGCGGCGTCCCGGCTGAGGCGCTGCACGGCGATATGGCTCAGGCGGCGCGCGAGCGCGTGATGGGACACTTCCGTTCGGGCAAGATCCCGGTGCTGGTGGCCACCGATGTGGCGGCACGGGGGCTGGATATCGACGACATCTCGCACGTGATTAACTACGACGTCCCGCTGGACCCGGAGGCCTACGTACACCGGATCGGCCGCACAGGCCGGGCCGGGAAGCGCGGTGTCGCCCTGACGCTCATCACGCCGCGTGACGAGCGCCGGCTGCGGAGCATCGAGGCGTATACGATGGAGCCGATTGCGCGTGCTGCTCTGCCCACAGCCGATCAGGTGATGGCTCGCCGGGACGCGCTCTTTCTCAACCAGATGTTGGAGCAGCTGGCGATGCTTGAGGACCGGTCCTCCGGTCTCGTGCAGCGGCTGTGTGATCTGGGCTTCACGCCCGAACAGGTTGCCGCGGCAGCGATGCAGATGACCCGCACCGGGGATCAGAGCCAATCTGTGGCGTCGATTGCCGTGTTGCAGGATTTTTCACGTTCCCGGAGGCGCGCCTCCGGCTCTGATACTCGTCGCCGTCGCCCGCGCTCGGGTGACGATCGCCCGCGCAGGGGACGCCGCAAGGGTGGGCGTGAACAGGGCATGGTGCGGCTGGCGATGGATATCGGAAAGCAGGAGGGCATCCGCCCGCGGGATGTCGTCGGCGCGATTGCCTCCGAGGCCGGGATCCCCGGCCGATCTATCGGTGCCATCGACATCGAGGGCCAGCGCACGCTGGTCGATGTCGAGGAGAAGTACGTGGAGCAGGTCCTGGCCAAGATGCACCGGGGCCGCATCCGCGGCAACTGGGTGAAGCTCTACCGCGTGGAGTGATTGTCAGTACTCGTGGGCCACTGCCGGCCCCCCGAACGCTGACTGTGCCGGAGGGGTGACCTATCGCAATGGTACGCTGGAAGATGCTCACAGGGCGCGATCTCTTGCTGGCGGCCGGCATAGCTCTACTGGGGCTATGCAGTTGTGGCCAGTCTTGCCCCCGAGATAGCGTCTATCGCGAGCCCGCTGCGTGGCTCGCAGCCCATGCGCTGGCTGCTGAGACAGTGGCGCTGCCCGAATCTGCTGCTGCCTGTTTTGGTGGCTCGCCGACCATACCGGTTCCTCCGGAGGCTGATGCGTCTGACCTGCTGTCCCTGTTGGACGACCATCGTGCGGACTATCTCGTGGCCGGCAACGATATCGTGTGGGAGAGCCTCCGAGGTCAACCGTGGTTCAATGAGCGCTACTGGCCGGTAGCGGACTGGCGCCACGTCTACCCCGTTGCTGTGGATCTCACGTTGTTTGCCTATACCCCCTCTCCTTTTGATCTGGGCGCGGATGTGCCGGCACCCGGTGAGTTTGTCAGCAATGCGGTTGTCCTGAGGAGCTACCGGTTGAGCAGCTTCACAGCCACGCCTGGTGTCCCTCTCTATCTGACGCTGCTGTGGGATGACGTCACCGGTGAGGATTACGCCAGGCTCACGGCCTCCGTCCGGCTTGTTGCCGAGGACGCCGGCCGGGTGTGGCACGTCTCCGAAAGCGGTTTCGAGCCGTCAGGCCTGACGTTCAGGGGCGATAGCAGACTCGCCCAGCGCTACGTTGTGACGCCGCCCGACGACCTCCCGCAGGGGGCGTACGACCTGCGCGTCAGTCTGCAGGAGGCCACCGGGCGTTCTGTTCCGGTTCTCGGCAGGGATGGCGAGAACCGGGAGGATCTACTTCTGGCGACGGTTGCGCATCCACGTGATGTGGACCAGATGCCGATTCGGATGGACTACGACATTGATTATCGATTGGGGGGCCCGGAGGGGATGATCAGGTTGGTTGGCTTCGATGCGCCGCTGCGCACGCGGCCCGGCGATGATGTTCGGGTAGCTCTGCTCTGGACAGCTTCTGAGGAGATCCCGGAGAGCTACCGGGTGTTCGTTCATCTGCTGGCGGGGCATGACACGCTGGTGACGCAATCCGACGGGATACCTGTCTACGGCTTCTATCCCACCCCGGACTGGCATCCCGGAGACTTTGTGCGAGATGAGCACCCTCTCACACTCCCCGAGGGGCTGCCCAGGGGGGACTACACGCTGGCTGTCGGGCTCTACCACGCGGCTTCCGGGGCGCGGCTGCCGGTCTACGATGCAGCCGGAACACGCCTGCCCTATGATCGTGTGCTGCTGCACCAACTGGCGGTACGTTAGTGAATGCTATGAAGCGCTGGCACGCATTCGCATTTGTGGTCCTGCTGATCGCGGGTGTGGGACTCGTCGCGGCGTTGGCCAACCGCGTGGAGCGCACCCTCGGCGTGTCTGTCCCCGCGGGAACGCTTGCGCCGTTGAGGGCGGCGCCTGGGCCGGGCATCTATCCTGACGGCGTGGCTGTTGATCTACAGCCGTTTCAAGCACGGGGACAGATCGTGGTCACGGTTGACGGGACGCTGCCGACGACTGGTGTGGGGACGCTCTATCGTGGTCCGATCCGGTTCGACTCTGAGCTTCCCGGGGTTCGCGTGCTGAGGGCAGCCGAGATAGATGGCGACACTACTGGGCCGGTCTTGACCGCGTCGTATGTAGTTGGCCTGGCGCCGGAGCTACCGGTTGTATCGATCGTTGCCAACCCCGTCGATCTCTGGGGTGCCGAGACGGGTATTCTTGCCAATCCCGGGTGGCGGGGGCGGGAGTGGGAGCGGCCGATACACACGACCTTCTTCCTGGATGGTGAGGCCTATGGACTGCCTGCCGGTGTGCGCGTGGCAGGCGGACTGCCCCTGGATGCCCCCAAGCCGTCACTGCGGCTCTTTGCACGTGAGGCGTATGGCGTGGATAGGGTGGAGGCACCACTCTTCCCGACACAGGCGCGGCAATCAGCACAAGGCCAGAGCTACAAGCGGCTTCTGCTGCAGGCCGGCGAGCATGGCGT
>CBFCZM010000260.1:0-4592 GCA_965602565.1 uncultured Anaerolineae bacterium | reverse complement strand
CTGGCTGAGCTTACGCTCGCGCATCTGCCCGTGGGCGACACCGATGGTCGCCTCCGGTACGAGGTTGGCCAGGCGCGCTGCCACTGTCTGGATGGAGTCGACCCGATTGTGGACGTAGAAGATCTGCCCGCCGCGTGAGAGCTCCCGCAGGATCGCGCGGCGCGCGATGTCGGCATCGAAGGGCCCGACGTAGGTGGCGATGGGCAACCGCTCCTGCGGCGGTGTCTCGATGATGCTGATGTCGCGCACGCCGGTCAGGGCCATGTAGAGTGTGCGTGGGATGGGCGTCGCCGTCAGCGTGAGTACATCGACCTCGGTGCGCATCTGCTTGAGCCGCTCTTTGTGGGCCACGCCGAAGCGCTGTTCCTCGTCGATGATCACGAGCCCCAGATCACGGAACTCAATGTCCCGCTGCAGCAACCGGTGCGTGCCGATGACGATGTCCGTTGTGCCCTCGCGCAGCTTGCCCAGAACCTTGTGCGTCTCGGCATCGGTGCGGAAACGGGAAAGCAGCTCCACGTTGACGGGGAAGGATGCCAGTCTCGTTCTGAAGGTCTGGTGGTGTTGCTGTGCCAACACGGTCGTGGGTACCAGCATAGCGACTTGCTTGTTGTCCATGACGGCCTTGAAGGCGGCGCGCAGCGCGACCTCCGTCTTGCCGTAGCCCGCATCGCCACAGATCAGCCGGTCCATAGGGCGCGACCTCTCCATATCCTCCTTGACCGCGCGAATCGCATCGATCTGGTCGTCTGTCTCCGCGTAGGAGAAGCCTGCCTCCAGATCCTGCTGCCAGTGCACATCGGTCGCGAACGCGTGCCCCTTCACGATCTGGCGTGAGGCATAGAGGTCCAGCAACTCCCGGGCCAGATCGTCGGCAGCTTTGGCGACCCGCTCCTTTGCATCGTCCCAACTGCCGCCGCCCAGGCGGCTGAGGCGCGGTCCGATGCCCTCTGCGCCGATGTAGCGACTCAGCCGGTCGGCCTGGTGGATGGGGACATAGAGCTTGTCGTGATGGGGCTTGTCGGCCGTTTCCTCGTCCCCGGGCGTCGCCGAAAGCCATCGCTCCGCTCGAGGACCGCCGAACTCCAGCAGGAGATATTCGCGGTCAATCTCGTCGACGCTGCGCGTCACGAGCCCCCGGAAGATGCCGATGCCGTAGTCCTCGTGGACCACCGCGTTACCGGGCTGCAGGTCCGCGAACCTCTGCTCCGGGGAGGCGGCGCGCCGCCGTGTCTGCCGCCTCGGCTCGGGCGGCTGCCAACCGAACAGCTCCTCGTCGGTCAATAGGTGCCGGACGCCACCGTCGCTGCGCCATTGCCAGCCTCCGTTGGTCACCCCCTGGACGAAGGTCAGCAGCTCGCTGGGTGGTTCGGCGAGCGTCTCGTGGACGGGCGGCGGTGTGAAGTCCTGCCACAGCTCAGCCATCCGCGCCGACTGCCGGCTGACGATGACGACCTGATCCCCCAGGTTGACCCACTGCCGAATCCGACCCAACGCCTCGGATAGGCGCCCGGCGAAGTGCGGCTCAGGCGCAAACGCGTCCGCCAATATGCCTTCCTCGCCGCTGGACAAGGTCAGGGTGTGGTGGCGGACGAGAGTATCGCGGATCCTCTTCCACGTGACATACGGGACCGGGGCGTCCTCAAGCAAATAGTGCTCGTGGCGCGCGGCCTGCCGCTGTTCTCCCGCTTCCTGCTCCAGCTCGTGCCAGCGCACCACAAGCTGCTCCTCGTCGCTGATGATCACCAGTGCATCATCAGGGAGGTAGTGCAGCAGCGTTCCCGTCTCCTGATACAGGTAGGGGAGGTAGAACTCCAGATTGTCGAAGGGTACGTGAGCGGCCAGCGCTTCTGCGTCGACTTCCAGGATGCCGCGCAATTCGGCAGGAGGATTGGCCTCGATCAGACGCTGGACGGCGGCGTGTGCACGTTCGGTGTCGCGGGGCAATCCCTCGCGCACGGGGGTCAGCCAGAACTCCTCAACGCGCGCGACGGAGCGCTGCGTCTCGGGCTCGAAGGTGCGGATCGTATCGATCTCGTCACCGAAGAACTCCAGACGGTACGGCCGGGTGGCCTGCGGCGGGAAGACATCCAATAGACCACCGCGGCGGCTGAGTTCTCCGGGGCTCTGGACAACGCTGACCGGCTCATAGCCGATGCCTGTGGCGTGGCGCGTCAACTCGCCGAGGGATTCGCTCGCGCCGGTGGCGATGCGCCGGATGGCTTTGCGAAACTGCCGGTAGGGCAAAGTGCGGCGCATCAGGGCCCGCGCGGAGGTCACAATGACGGGACCTGATCTGTCGGAGGTCCGGTCCGCCTCCGCTGTGGCCAATCGGGAGATGACGTCCAGCCGGTCGCCAATGACCTCAGGGGGCCACGGGACGCGCTCATAGAGCAGGCCGGGCGGTTCCGGGAACTGGATCAGCCGCGAGGGGTTCTCCATCCAGGTGCGCAGGGAGACGGTCAGTCGTCGGCTTGCCTCGATGGTCGGGACGACGACGACGATCGGGGCCGAGGTCTCGCCCAGGAACGCTGCGATGACGGCCGGCCGGGCGCGTGGCAGGAGTGCGAACGCTGGAAGCTCAAGACCGGCGTGCAGCGTGTCCCGGACACTGGCATAGGACGGGTGCTCGCGGATCCATGTCAGCAGTCCTCTCAGCGACGTAGGCATGGGCTTCTGCTAGACGGCTGCCTCGACGCGCCACGTCATGCCCTGGCGTCGCAGATCCGGTTCGCCCGCGATCCAGTCCTGGATAAGCTGCTGTGCCGCGCGCTCCACCTCCCAGACCAGCGAGGATTCCTCGTCTGAATGATCCTGCAGAACGTACGCTGCGGCGTCCATACGTCCGGGCGGTCGCCCGATACCGATCCTCAGCCGTGGGAGCGCATCGGTGCCAAGATTCTGGATGATGGACTGGACGCCGCGGTGGCCACCACTGCTGCCGGCTTCGCGGAAGCGGATGGCGGAGAGGGGGATGTCCAGGTCGTCATAGACCACGAGGATGTCTTGCAGCTCGACCTTGTAGAACCGGGCCAGTGGGGCCACGGATCGGCCGCTGTCGTTCATCCACGTCTGGGGCTTGGCCAGGATGATGCGCTGTTGGTCGATGTAGCCGTGCGCCGTCTGTGCTTTGTGCTCGGACTTCGAGAAGTACAGTCCGTGACTCTTGGCGAGTTCGTCGACGATCTGGAAACCGATATTGTGACGGTTGTTGGCGCGGCGGAGTCCCGGGTTGCCCAGCCCAACCACAAGCATGAACTGGCTCACGAGTTGGGATTGCCCTTCGCCTGTCGTAGATAGTAGCGGATCGCGGCCTTGGCCAGCACGTAGAGGAGGCCGATGGCATACAACAGGAAGGCGAACTGGACGCCGGTCTTTGCGGCCTCTCTGACCGCGTCAATGGAGAGGATGCCGGTGGGAAGCAGGCCCCCCTCATCGTCGCCACTCTCATCTTCATCGGCAGCGGCTGCGGCCGCCAGCGTGGCGGTGGGGCGTGGCGTTGCCGTGGCGGGCTGTACGATGGTCGGTGCTGCCGGAGGTGGGCCCACCTCGCCAGTCTCGTCATCGTCGCCCGGTTGCTCTGCATCCGGCGTCGCTGTCGCCTCCGGCGTCGGGGTGGTTTCCTCGTTGGAAACTGTGACGTTGTTGACGAAGTGCACCAAGGGCGTATCGTTGCCCACCTCATAGACCACCAGTGCCAGGACGTATAGACCGTTTGGGACCTGGGTTGTGTCCCAGGTGCCCAGTACACCGTTCACCACCATCGTGCGTATGTCCCACGCGATTGGCGTATCCAGCTGCCAAGCGGTGTCGCCCGTGACGCGGGACCCGGTTGCGTAGAGCACACCATAGGAGTTGAAGTTGGGGTGGGTCGCCGTGCCCTGGATGCCCACCTGACCGCTCAGCGTGCTTCCCTCGGACGGGAATGTGATGGTCATCACCGAGTCCTGAGACAATGGTGCTGCCAATCCTGGCCCCAGAGGGAGTGCCCCCAGACACACGGCCAGGAGGGCGAGAACCTGCACAATCCGCAGTCTCGGAGCTCGCCTCGTGAGCTTGACACCGCTCGCGAGGTGCGAGCTCGCAGATGACCGAACCTTATTTGCTGGCATATGGGCTCCTCGTGAGAGATCTCCAGCAGTGCAGTCTAGCATGGATGAGGGGTACGTCAAGGCGTTCGCCTTCTGTTCGCAACCAGCCGCGCCACGTTGCGTAGTATAGGTGAGGTTGTGAAATGGAGGTAGTGCAATGACAGAGCGCAACAAACTACGTCGACAGAACGGCATCGTTGCCGGTGTGTGTGGGGGCTTAGGTGAATTCTACGGGATCGCACCCTTCTGGTTCCGCCTACTTTTCCTGATCCTGTTGGTACCGGGTGGGCTGCCGGGCATGGTGCCCTATGTGATTCTGTGGCTGGTCATCCCGCACGAGCGGCGCGGATAGACCTTCCACAAGGCGCGGTCGGAGTACCCGACCGCGCCTTGTGCATGTAAGGCTTTCCTTCCCCTTGTTGTCTATATCCATATAATCAATGTGAGTGTGGCTGTTCTGCCAAGCGGAAGGGGTGGGCCGTGGGGGTGCGTGAGCCATCG
>CBFCZM010000259.1:0-4604 GCA_965602565.1 uncultured Anaerolineae bacterium | reverse complement strand
AATGCTCCGAGAAGAGACATCATTGCCGGCACAATAGCCCACGATCTCCTGGTGGCAGTTGACCACCAGGGTGACTTCGGGCTCCGGCACACTCCAGCTGCTGTCGGAACGGACCCGGATCGCATCCTCTGGCCCTCTAACTCGCCATCCAACAGCCTTCATAAAGAGCTCCGGACGCTCTGCCAGATACACGCGCGCGTAGACGTCGCCGGTTTCGGATTCCGCCTGCCGTGCATCACGGCTGCGGAGGTAAGTCACGCCGCTGGCCCAGACCTCCTGCGTCGCCTCTATCGGTGCCAAGTATAGCCCGTCCGCGGGCTCTCCCGTGACCATCGCTTGAAGCGCCGCGGCAAATGCCTCGAATGGCAACTCCAGCAGCAACCCCAGATCAAAAGCCGGGATAAGCAACTCTCCGTCCAGGGCCCACTGAGAGCCGTTCTGTGTTTCATGTCGGGTCAGATACATAGAGACCTCCGTTTACAGGTTTCGAGTTGCGCGTTGAACGTTAGTTTGAGTCCGAAGTCGTCAGTCGCAAGTCAGAAGTCGCAGATCGCCTTCTCGCCCCCTCTCCCATTCGCTGATTCTTTCATTCTCTCATTCTTCTCAGAATCGCGTCCACATCATAGACGCAGCCGCCCCAGGTGCCGCCGCTGGCCTGCTGTAGCACGGCCCACAGACGCGTATCGTCGGGCAGATCCGGATCAGGCGCCAGATCCGGATGCGGCCGGCGGCCGGCCAGCACCTGCGCGCCCTCTGCCGGCGCATACTGCCGGCCATCGTGGCCGACAAGATCCGCAGTTCCCCGAAGGTTGCGACAATCGACCACGATGCGAATCAGATCACCATCGCGCACACGGCCAAGCGAACCCCCGGCCAACGCCTCGGGTCCCACGTGCCCAATGCACGCTCCGGTGCTGACGCCGCTGAACCTGGCATCGGTGATCAGAGCCACATCCTTCCCCCAGGACAGAACCTTGAGCGCAGACGTGATCTGGTACGTCTCCTCCATCCCGCAGCCCAGGGGTCCCCGCCCCATCAACACCATCACGTCGCCGGGCTTGACCGGGTCGGCCGTCTGTCCTTTCACTGCGGCAATCGCGGCACGCTCGCTGGTGAAGACGCGAGCCGGACCGATCTTGCGGTAGACACCGTCGCGATCCAGCAAGCTCGGGTCAATAGCCGTGCTCTTGATGACAGCGCCCTCCGGCGCCAGATTCCCGGTCGGGAAGGTCATGGTACTGGTGAGCCCATGCGCGCGGGCGGCGTTCGGGCTCATGATCACAGTATCTGGATCAACACCATCCTCCACATACAGCCGCTCTCGGAGCCGCTTACGGCGCTCGCTCCTGGCCCAAAGATCCAATGAATCACCCAAAGGTTGCCCCTGAACGGTTATCACGTCAAGGTCCAGCAGACCCAGATCCCGAAGGTGTAGCATCACCTCAGGGACGCCACCCGCAAGATACACCCGCAAAGTCGGATGCCCGACGGGACCGTTCGGTATCACGTCCACCAACCGCGGCACAGCGCGATTGAGATTGTCCCAATCTGACACAGACGGACGCGGCAGCCCCGCAGCGTGCGCGATTGCGGGTAGGTGAAGTAGCAGGTTGGTGCTCCCGCCGAACGCAGCATAGACCACCATCGCGTTCTCGACAGCGGCCTCGGTCACGATGTCGCCCACGGTGATGTCAGCATCTACCAACTGGGACAGGGCCTGCGCGGAACGCCGGGCCAGATCGAGCCAGATCGGCTGTCCCGAAGGGGCCAGCGCCGCGTGGACGAGGGTCAACCCGAGGGCCTCGCCGACCACCTGACTGGTTGCTGCGGTCCCCAGGAACTGGCAGCCACCGCCGGGAGACGCACACGCGCGACATCCCAGCACAGCCGCCTGTTCCAGTGTGATCTCGCCCTGTGCGAAGCGGGCACTCAAGGTCTGCACCTTGCCCAGATCCTCACCGGCGGTGGGCGGCAGCGTGACCCCGCCGGGCACCAGGACACTGGGAAGATGCCGTTCCGCAACCAGAGCCATCACCAACGCAGGCAATCCCTTGTCGCACGTAGCAATGCCCAGAACGCCCCGGCGCGTGGGCAGCGAACGCGCCAACCGTCGGAAGACGATGGCTGCATCGTTGCGGTAGGGGAGACTGTCCATCATCCCTGGGGTTCCCTGGGTGCGGCCATCGCAGGGGTCGCTCACAAACCCGGCAAAGGGGATGGCGTCCAGTGCCTTGAAGCGCTCTGCAGCAGCAGAAACCAGGTCCGGGACCTCCCAATGCCCCGAATGGTAACCAAGCGCCACCGGCCTCCCATCCGCCGACCGGACGCCGCCCACTGTCGCCAGAATCAGAAACTCCCTGCGCCGTAACCCCGCCGCGGGCCACCCCATCCCCGCATCTTCGGTCAGACCAAACAGATCACCACTGGATACATTGCGCAGGTAGTCAGCATCAAGCGGCAGCGCGCCTGCCGGACCTGGTGCGTGGGTCTGGACCTCGTAGACAGCGAGATCCTCAGCCTCAACGCTCATCGGAGCCGTACGTCTTGCATCGGCACTCACATCATCGGGCGAGCTCATCGCGGGCATTCACCACCTCAGGGCCGTGGAATAGGCATGGGGAGAGGTCTCTGTGCTGCTGGCACGCCCCCCATAATGATGCTGTATAGCTTACTTCAGGTCGCTCTCGCTTCAAGTGTGAGTATAATAGGCAAGCAGCAGAGGAAGGAAGCCGCTATGCCCGAGCAACACAAGATGGCTGCGCCGACCCGGCAGGAGATCCTGTGGCTGGCGTGCGCTGCGGGTATCGCCCTCATCGTTCTTCCCCCGGCAGCCAACCCGAGCGAACACCCCAAGATTCTCGCGCTACGAGCCCTCTCCATCCTGCTGGGTGTCGCCACCCTATTGGCGCGGTCGCGGGAACCCGCGGGGACACCATTCCTACGACTCGCTTTGGCAGGTTGCGCTGTCAGCCTTTGCGCGATCACCGCGTTTTCCCCCACACCAAACCAAAGCTTGTGGGGGTCGTATGAACGGGGCCAGGGACTGGTCACGCAATTGAGCTACCTGACACTCTTTGTCTGTACCGTGGCAGGGTTGCGCTCCAGACCACAGATTCACCGGCTGTGGACCTGCATATGCCTGGGCAGCCTGCCGGTGGTGGTGATAGGGATCGCTCAAGCACTAGGAATGGATCCCATCGGCTTGCATACCGATGCGAACTCCCAGGTGATGGCAACGCTGGGGCGTTCGAACTTCCTCGGGAGTTACTTGGTCCTCTTGATTCCCCTGACACTGAGTAGCGCCGTCACCGCCCAGAGCCGATATCGTCGCCTCGCAGCGACCGCGTTGGTCGTGGGCCAGACGGCAGCCCTGATACTCACTCTGACACGGGCTGCATGGCTCGGATTGTTGGGAGGTATGCTCATTGCCACGGCTCTACTGGCCATCATATCCAGGAACCGGCGTCTGCTCTCTCTGACAATGATCCCCGTCGTCGGACTGGCGGCGCTCGGCGCGCTGATGCTCATCCCAACGGGCCTCAGTGCTCATCTCGGTGCGGGGCCGCTCGCAACTCACGTCCGCGCCCTCGCCGACCTGCAGTCCGGCGCAACGGCAGCACGGCTGGCAATCTGGCGCACCGCCGCAGAGCTCTGCACCGAGAGACCCCTTCTCGGCTACGGCCTGGATACGAGGGCCGTACACTGGCTGTGGACCGCGCTCACAACCTATGGCTCGACATAGCCTTCTCCGGGGGCCTCCTGGGGATGCTCAGCTTCCTGGCGTTGGTGGCAGCTATCGCCAGCTTAGCCTACGGAGGTGTAAGCCGAGCAGCGACACGAGAAGGGCGCTGGCACTGGTGGGCCCTCGTTGCGGCACTGGCCGGTCACCTGATCGATCTGCAGGCCAGCTTCGAGACCACGGCGACGGCGACAATCACCTGGCTGCTCCTGGCACTCATGGTTGCTCTCGAACGCCAAGACCGGCAGCCAACAGAGCTCATCGCCCGGAAGCCCCGGGTGTCGAAGCGAATCCGGGGTCTCGCCTGGCTGGCGGCGCTCGCCCTAGTCGGCACTATCGTCGTTCGTCCGCTGGTTGCCGGTATTGAGGCTGCGCGGGCGCAGTCCACGACACTGACGGCGGAATCCAGGCTTGCGGACGCCCAACAAGCTGTACGATGGTGGCCGTTTGAGCCGGTTCACTGGTGTACCCTGGCTCACACATACGCGGAGAACGGGGATCTTGCCGGCGCACAATGGGCGCTGGATCGCGCCGGCGATCTCCATCCGGATGACCCCGCACACCTGGCCTTTCAGGGTGATCTCTATGCCCAGCACGCGCCGGTTACCCCGAACTCGCTCGCCCAGGCCATCAGCGCCTACCAACTGGCCAGTGACCTCGCTCCCACTGTGGCAGGCTATCACACAGCGCTAGGTGTGACTTTCGCCCGCGTCGGCGATCTGGACGGCAGCCAACGCGCGCTGGGGCGGGCTGTCAGCCTGGATACGACGGATTTCGTCGCCTACAGCTGCCTCGCCTGGGTCTACCGCGCCGCCGGACGGCTGGAGTCAGGCGAGTGGGCTGAGGCTCAGGCCGTATTCTGGGC
>CBFCZM010000258.1:0-4623 GCA_965602565.1 uncultured Anaerolineae bacterium | reverse complement strand
GGTACGGTGGGCGCCATCAGGCCGGCGAGATGCGCGCGCTGGTTCTCGAAGCGGTCGGGCGAGGCAAACACCACGGCAGGCCGGTCGCGCGCGCCGTCCCATTTCTGATGAACGTCCCAAAGCAGTCCGACCGTGCCGCTGTCCGAAACCGTGCCGGCAAAACGCAGTGCGTCATCAAAGGACAAAGAGCCCGACGGCCACTCTGTGACTATGATCTCAGGCGCTACCGTGTCCGCCACGACGGTGACGCTGAGCGGCGTCGTGGTGCGGTTCCCCACGGCGTCGGCTGCATAGATCTCAAAGGACCGCGACTCAAAGTCCGGGAGCTGTTCATCGCCAAAGACGCTGAAGTACCACCGTCCGGCCCGCAGCGCCGTGTCCTGTGGCACCAGGATGAGCCGTCCAGTGCTGTAGCTCCCATCTGAAGCAGCGCCCCCCGCGGGCGCGCCCTCGGCGGGCGCAGGATCAGTGTCGCAGATCGACAGAGTCCACGTGCCCTGCCCCTCCTCACCAAGGAACGCGAGCAGAGGCACGGACGGTCGGGCCTCACGGTCATAGGTCGGCAGATCGAGGTCATCATTCTGGGTGGTATGCACAGGCCCGGTCGCAGCATCGTACAACAGGACATCGTAGTGTTGAGCCGCATCTCGCCCATCGGGCGTGACGATCGCCACCTCAGTCCCGCTCGGCGACCGCAAGACAAACTGCAGATCACCGCGACGCGTGTGCGAGATGGCCAGGCCGGCTCGCACCTCGCCGATCGTCACCGTGTCGGAGACCTCGAATCTGCGCTCCGAGCACGTTGCCCCGCCCAGCGATACTGGGTCGTCCGGCAGATCATCCACGATGACACCGCCGGCGTCGCCGCCGGAGGCTGGGTCCAGCCACACCTGAGCAGACTCACACACGCCGTCTTCGCAGACGAACACATCGCCCAGGCCATGGTTGTCCGCTACGGTGCCACGCAGCGCATACGGTGTCCTGTCCACAAAGAGCGCCTGCGCTCCCCCGGCGGCGGTGCCGGACAGCGTCAACTCCGGCGGCTCCGCGTCAACCTGGAACCCGTAGGCTGGAGTCCAGTCGCCGGTCTGGCCAAAGGCATCCGACGCCCGGATTCGCACGGCGAAGGTATCGCCCTCGACGAGAGCAGTCCCCCCGTTCGCCGCCACCAGGTCCCACGGGCATGCCCAGACACCATCCCCAGGAGAGAGGTCCGGGCACATCAGCAGCCTGGTAGCCCCCACCGGCGGCGTAACCTCCGCCTGGACAACGGGGACGCCTGAGGGATCGTATGCATAGCCATGCAGCGTGGTCGTCATGGTGGGCACCCATACGGACGGTGCACTTATGCCATAGAACTGCGGTGCAGCATCATCCAGACGGTGATCGATCCAGACCCACTCAACCGGAGGACCACTGTCCGGATGCGCAGCATCGTACACCAGCACATCGATCGCGGCCCACGGCTCTCCATCCACCACCGTCTCTGCCTGCACGGTCGCGAAGGCAGTCTCCCCGGGTGCCACATCGCCCAAAAGCAAATCGAGGACATCGGGGTTGCTTCCCACCAGCTGCAACCCGTAGTGTGCAACGATACGCAGAGTCACGCCGGTGGCCGTCTCTGCGCCCCGATTGTGATAGCTGATCGTGGTGCTGACAGCCAATCCGGTACCCAACAGCTGTCCATCCACTCCGAAACCCGTACTCACATCGGCAGGCGGCGTACCGAACATCGGATCCCACAGCCTGACCAAGCCATCCTCAAGGTAGCGACCGCTCTGACCAGCAGGCGCCGCGACCACCGTCACCAGCGCATCTGTGTCGGGCGCCCCTGCGCTGGGACAGATGCCCGTCGCGAGCGTGTCCCACCGGTAGGCTCGCGCCAGGGCAAACGCGAGGGCATCCGGCTCCGCCGGCACCCCGGCCAGCACACTGCTAACTGGGTTCTCGGCCGGCATCGTCGCCCAGAGCCGCATCGAGGTGTCCTCGGTGGCAAACGCCACCAAACTCAGACCGCCTCCTCCCGCAGTTAGCCCGACCTGCGTGAAGGGGAGCGCCAACTCGGTCAGGCCATCATACAGCGATGGATCGTACCGGAAGTTGGCTGCGGACAGCTGCGTATCGGTCATCCAGGCCGTGCCAGACCACCGCCAGAGCCACGCCGTTGCGCTGTCCTCGATCTGGATCATCAGGTCGGCTTCCATCAGCGGAGCGGGATTGCCAGTGCGTGGCTCCCCGCCCACGATCGGGGCCGGCGTGACGCCGGGAAGGTGAATCGCGTCGGCGGCCGGCTCTCCGGCATAGGGGTTATACGCCAGGCTGGTGCCCTCCGCCCCGGTGTCCAAGTAGAGGTACAGATCGCCCTGCGCGCCCCAGTCAGCGCCGGACCAGGCCAGCCGCAGATTCGACGCATCCCACGTAACATAGAAGCGTTGTACGGGCGTGCCCGCGGTACCGTCGGAACCGGTCCTGGCTGCACGGCGGTCAACGCCGACAAGATTGCACGGCTCGTCCAGCCACCCGGTGTAGTGCACTCCGTCTGGAGCAGGAGCATAGGCAGGCGTCAGGTGCTCATCCACGTAGATCGGTCCCAGGGTCTGTGATCTGCTGTTCCCCGCAGAGTCCTCGACGATTACATGAGCATACAGCCGCTGAGCTTCCGAGGCCACCCCAACGTGTTCGCGTACCGCAGGACCATAGAGGGTCAGGCTCGCATCTGGGACGGCGCTCTCCGACCATCCTGCACGATAGCCAACCACGTCAGTGCTGGCGCTTTCCGTCCAGGCAATGCCAAGCGTAGGTGCATTGTCGTCGCGCAGGGTCATCCCCGGTGAGATCACCGTTGCCCCTCCGACGCCATCCTGCTGGGTCAGCGTGACGGTCACAGGATCCGGGGGCACGGCATCGGCCCAAACCACGCGACTGACCTCCACAGCGTGTCCAGCAGCATCCGTTGCGCGACCGCTGAGCGTCACCGGTTCGCCCGCAGGTGGCACGTTGCTTCCGGACCACGCGCTTGCCGCAAAGGCATGGGTGTACGTCGGCACACACGCCTCTGCCCACGCACCATCGCCGTACCGAACTTCCAAACCTGCTACACCGACGGTGTCGGTAACCATGCCGCCAACCGTGACATAGCCAGCATCATCGAAAGTCGTGTCGGTGATCCTGTCGGTAGTGATCACGACCTGCGGCGGCGCCACGTCGATGATCACCGTCGGTCCGGGCACCGTGTCGGTTGTCGTGTCACCGACCCAGTCCAGGACCTCAGTGGTGATCGTGTAGGTACCCTCAGCTGCCGGTGTCCACGCCGTACTCCACACGGTCTGAGTAACATGACTCGCCGCGGTCCACGTCATCACAGACGTGGGTACACCGTTCACCGATATGGTCACAGCACGCAGTGCATCCAGTGCGTAAGCAACATGCTCAACCGTGATGGGGGCCAGGGACCCGAAAGCCGTACCATCCACGGGCAAGGTCACTGCGCTGACGAAGGCATCTGGCCCTGTCGCCAGTCGCTCGGGCACGATGTCGCCTGGACCCGCGGAGATCGACGCACACTGGTTGTAGAGATCACACGCCGTCAGCGTGTAGGGGGCGTCATCCTCATACAGGCCGCGGCCGGGGGGACTCAGCTCAACCGCCTTGGGTGTCGTGAAGATGTCCGTGTACCACGTTTCATCGAGATACTTGACGCCATGGGTTCCGGTCAGCGTGCAATCTGCTCCCGTGGTATCTGTGAACACGTGGTCACGTACGTTGTAGTCCTCGACCGCCATCCAGTATTGCTGCATAGAGGGGGAGGCATAGACATCGTGCACCGTGAGCGTCACACGCGGGGCTGCCGTGTCGAACTCTCCAGCCCAGACATCGGGCACTAGATTCACACGTCCGAACTGATCTGTGACGCGAAGATCAACCTGGTGCGGACCCTCCACACCCACCACCTGTGTGGACCACTGCGTCAGGGCAGCGCCCGCGTCAGCGACCGGCAGATCCTGCCAACGTTGCGGATCGGCTAGCGCCCTGACCTCATACTCGTCCAGGCCCCGGGCGTAGACAGCAACTTCATCCATGGAGCCGGCAAACGGCTCAGCAGCCGCGGGTCCCAAGGCGCCGACTGACAGGGGCACACGATAGGTCGCATCGTCCCTGAAGTTCCGGTCGCCTAGCGCCACCCACTCCGCATTCCGGTACAGGTACCAGCCCCCCCACTCCGTCCAGACACCGGCCAGATGGACCCACGCACCGATGTCCTCGGCCGGCACCTCGTACCGCGCAACCGTGTCGCCCCACGAGGCATCCAGCATGCCGAACTCGTAATATCCATCCTTGATTCGCAGGAAGATATTACCGTCCTCATAATCGGCGCCAAGACCGTGGAAGAGCAGCGTCTGGCTGCCGGAGGCCGCCGTGGGACTAACCCACGCGGCAAACGTCAACGGTCCACCGAACTCAACGGTGCCCAGACTGACGACATCGTCAACACCATCAAAGGTCAGCCCACTGCCGAACTGGCCCGGTGCACCGGCGACAGGACACCCCGCTCCCACGCAAGCACCGTGCTCACCGGACAGGCCTAGATCGAGGAACGTCTCACTCCCCGCGACCTCGTCCATG
>CBFCZM010000257.1:0-4691 GCA_965602565.1 uncultured Anaerolineae bacterium | reverse complement strand
CTGTCATTGCTATCTCCTTAGTTTGAAAGGTTCACTTGCACAAGACGGGTTGGCCGTTCTTGGCAGCCGATGCCTTGATGGCATCG
This sequence comes from uncultured Anaerolineae bacterium, assembly GCA_965602565.1. GTDB lineage: Bacteria > Chloroflexota > Anaerolineae > B4-G1 > SLSP01 > PWVB01. Next base: position 4,605 of record CBFCZM010000257.1, on the reverse strand, counting down.
TACAGGCGAGCCATACGCAATCCCACTTCGGGAGGGCTGGGGTTGGGGAACTCACCGTTGCGCACAGCCAGGAACTGCTGCCAGGTACCCAGAGATGGGGGCAGCTCAACGGGCGAGAACTCGGCCTCGCCGTCGCGCTGGATCTCCAGCCAACGGCCCCAGGCGCCGGTGCGCAGGATCGCGCGGGTGCAGAAGACGCGGATGTCGGACCTGCAGGTCCGCACGGTCTCGCCACAGCCGTGGAAGGTGACCAGGGCTCCCGATTCCAGCCTGGCGATTACGGCTGCCAGGGTCTCAACCGGCCGGCCGTAGTTGTCGGTCCAGGCAGCGACTTCGACGAACTCCTCTCCGGCCAAATCGGCCACCGTGTTGAGCACGTGGGCGCCGGTATCAATCATGAACCCACCGCCGGAGATCTCGGGGACCTGGCGCCACTTGCCTGTGGTCCCCGGCCCCCAGCTCTGCCAGATCGTGGCGCTGATACTGAGCAGCTTGCCGAGATCGCCGGAACGGACTCCCGGATCTCGGGGGACAGGCTGCCGTTGAAGGCCACGACCAGCAGCTTGCCGGTCTCGTCACGTACCTTCATAAGGCTGCGGGCCTCTGTCGCATTCATCGCCATAGGCTTCTCCAGCAGCACATCCACGCCGGCTTCCAGGCAGGCCTTCGCCTGATCGTGGTGTAGCGCGTGGGGTGTGACGATAAACGCAGCATCGACGTCGTAGTCGGCCAGAAGCCTCTGCAGGTCGGGCTCATCTGGGGGCAGCGCTTGTCCTGCTCTGGCGAACAGCTTCGCGGTCTCCTCGATCGCCATCGGTAGGGGATCGCAGAGCGCCGCTATCTCCGTCGTGTCGGTCTGCTTGAGGATGTTGCGTATATGATGACGCCCCATATTGCCGCAGCCGATCACTGCCGCACGAACAGGTTTCCTCACAATGTCAAATACCTCCGATAGGATGGGTAGAGGACGCTCTGCTGGATACAGCTTCTAGGGGTGGGCCTCCCGATCGACGAAGTACAACGCGTCTTCTTCGAGAGCTTTCAGGGCTCTGTTCCACAGGGATCGAGCTTCCAGGAGATGGACCCCCGCCTCGAGCACCTGGCCCTGCCGCACGGCCGGTGCATCCAGGACCAAGCCGATGCGATCGTAGCGCTGGCCCCAGCCGTCGAAATCGTGAACCGTGTAAGTCTTCTGGCTGGATCTCCCCTGGGCATCCACGAGGGTGTAGGTCAGCGGATCTCCGAAGAGATAAGGTGGCTGGGCCAATTCCTCGATGGCGTGCATGGACGTGCTGGGCCGCAATCCACAACCAAGCATCAGGATCTGGCCGCCGACGGTCGGCGATCTGTGGAAGGGGGAGTTCGGGCCACAGGGCGTGCTGTCCCGAGCGTGGCCGTTGAGAAGCTCTGCCGCCCGTTTGCCCACGGCGCACACTGAATGCGTGGGATGCATGCTGCGGCGGGTGCCGGCCCGCCGCCGGAAGGCCTCGGGGATGGCCCCGACGTTGGACGGCGTGCGGTTTATGTCGAAGTAGGGCTGCTTGGGCGTAACGTGCTCATAGCTCAAACCGGGCATCAGCAGGGTCCCGTCGGGGCCTATCGCCCGAAGTAGTCCCTGGATCACTGTCTCAGGGCCGCCCGGCACACGGCCCATCGCGCTCAGGGAGCTGTGTACCAGCAGCACACCCCCCTCACGAACGCCCGTCTGCCGAAGATCCTCGGCAATCTCAGCGACGACCGCATCCCCGGCGGTCGTCGCGCTGTATCTGCTTGGTGGCGATGTTGTCACTGTGTCGTGTGCTCGCTTGGTGTCGTCGTGGCCCAGGCTTCGGAATCCGGCATATCTGCTGAGTGAGGTCCGAACTATGCCTGGCTATGCTCTTCCAGCTTGGCGAAGAGATCCCGGAAGATCGGATCACGGTTGACGTGCACCGCGCTTCGGATCAGGTGGCGGCTGCCATCGAAGCTCCACGTGCCCTGATCGGTCAGGATCGGGCTGTGGATCAGGTTTGTTGGCGTCCAGGATTCGTCAAGCAGATAGGCGATGGTGGCGATATCCCAGATGACCTTGGACCAGGCGTAGTGGTCCTTGTGGTATCCCTTGACGGTCTCGGCCAGGAAATCGCCGATAGCGCCGCGCCCCTGTACGTAGCGCTCGACCTCGGGGATCGTTGTGTGGAGGTGTGAACAGACACCCATCACAGGGATCTGGACGAGGGGCACGCCGCAGTCGAAGACCACGCGCGCTGCCTCCGGGTCCTGCCAGAGGTTGAACTCTTTGGTGTCGGGCCAGTGGAAGGCGTGGCCACCCAACCACACAACCACGATGCGCTTGATGATCTCCGGCTCCATCAGGATGGCGGAGGCGACGTTGGTGATGCATCCGATCGTGGCGACGTAGAGCGGGTCATCGTTCTCGCTGCGGGCCATCGCCTTCGCGATCAAGTCCTCAGCTGCCTCGCTCTCGCAGGGATGGTCGCGGTCGGTCAGGTAGGTCGTGGACCCACGGAAGACCAAGCCTTCGGGTGAGACATCCATCCGGTCCAAGAGCTGGTGGATCTCCTGGTAGCTCCTCTCCATCCCATCTGCGGGGCCGGTGGACCTGTGATTGAAGAAGGGTGCCGCGTAGAGTGCCTGGAGATTGATCTTCTCAGGGGAGAGCAATGCGTGGACGACGGCGAACTGGTCGTCGACCTCGTTGTAAGTGTCGGTGTCCAACACAACGTCGACCGGTCCCGTAGGTGGGGTCAGCCGCTGCAGTCGCCAGATATCTGATAGTTTGGGGAATGTCATTGTGGCTCCTTGGATTGAATGGATAGTCCCATTTTAGTGCACCCCGGCAATAGTGCAATCGTAGAAAACGGGCTTCGGGTGAGTGCGTCAGCGCTCACCCGAAGCCACCCGATACCCTAGAATCCCTGCTGCTTGTCGATCTGGTTGCGCAGGGGGAATCTCTTCTCCACATAGCGATCCACGTTCTCGGTGAAGATCTCCAGGATGCGGGCGGTCTCGAACTGGGTGCCTCCGGCATCGTGGGGGGTGATGAGTAGGTTCTCGACATCCCACAGTGGGCTGTCGGCGGGCAGAGGTTCTGTTTCGAAGACGTCGAGTGCGGCTGCGGCAAGACGGTCCTCCTCGAGCGCCGCGACCAGGGCATCCTCATCGATCACGCCACCGCGTGAGATGCCGATAAGCATCGCTGACGGCTTCATCTGCCGGATCTGCTCGGTGCTGATCATGTGCCGCGTCGATGCGACCAGGGGAACCGTGACCACCACGTAGTCGGATGCGACCAGCAGGCTGGGCAGCCCCTCAACTCCGTCAAGTTCCTGGACATAGTCCGGCTTGTTGTCCGGGTATACGTCCACGGCGAGGATGCGCGTGCCGAAGGCGTGGACCCGCTCGGCCAGCGCGCGCCCGACGGTGCCGAAGCCGACGATACCGACGGTGCTGCCGGTGAGCTCGACCAGCGAGCTGCGGAGCTTTCGGCTGCCCCAGGTGTGATCTTGCTGGTCCATCATGGACGCGCGGATGCCCCGCGTGAAGGCCAAGATCATTCCCAGGGCGTGCTCTGCCAGACACGCTGCATGCGTGCCTCTGGCACTGGTGAGGATCACGTCACCGTCCCGCAGTTCGGGAGTCCTGAGGAAACCATCCACGCCGGTGCTGGGCGACTGGATCCATTTGAGATTCTTGGCCCCAATGAAGGCCTCGCGGCTCAGCCAGCCCATATAAGCCTCGGCGGTCGCCAGCTCGTCCATCAACCGGGATCTATCGTCACAGTGCACAATGTCGACCTCGGGGTGGCGCGATCTTATCGTGGGGATGATCTTCTCCAGTCCTTGGCTGTTGGGGCCGATCAGTATACGCATGACTATCTCCTCTGCTCTCTTGGGTTCTACTTCCTGAGTACCTGTCCTGCTCGAACTTGCGTGTAGCTGTGACCTTCTATGACGACCCTGCCGTTGATCGTGACACTGTGTATGCCCACCGGGTAGAAGGTCTCGATGTGCTTTGGGTCAGGGTCTGCCTGGCGTAGTGCGATGGTGTCCTTGTCGAAGACGGTAATATCCGCCCACATGCCTGGACGAATGACGCCCCGGTCAACGATGCCGATGCGCTGCATTGCCAGAGACGTCATCTTGCGGATGGCTTCTTCCAGGCTCAGCAGCTTCTCCTCGCGCACGAACTGGCCCAGAACGCGAGGGAAGAGACCGATATGGCCTGGAAAATCATTCTCCTTCCAGTACCGTAGTTCCAGTTCGGAGTGCGTCTCGGCTGGATCATAGAGCCCTTTGTCCACGCTGGGGAAGATGCAGTACTCCCAGCTCGCCGTGCGGAAGTGATCGTCCTCGATGTAGTCATGGATGAACATCGGGCCCTTGCCACCCTCTGCGATGGCCAGATCGAAGAGCGCGTCCTCGAAGTCGATGCTGCGCTCTGCGGCGACCGCAGCCACCGATTTGCCCTCAAGGCTGCGGTCGTGCGGACAATCCCAAATGATGACGCGATCCCAGGCGCGGCGGAATGGAACACCACCGGGGCCGAAGCGCCCGAGGGGGTGCCAGGGGTCGATGGTGCGCATCCGATGTTTGATCTCAGCTC
>CBFCZM010000256.1:0-4698 GCA_965602565.1 uncultured Anaerolineae bacterium | reverse complement strand
CTCAGCTCTGACTTGCTGCAGCGCAGCCTCTGCCTGACGCACGGCTGCAGTCGCATCTCGATCGTCCAGCCTCAGTGGAACATCACCAGGGGCTACCAGGTCGCCTTCTCTGACCAGGATCTCGGTGACCTGGCCATCGACTGTGGAGCTAGCGGTTGTCCACGCAGCAGGCACGAGTTTGTCGGTCACGGACACGCCGGGTGTGAAGTCGTCCTGTAGGATTGGCGTCCATTCCGGCTCTGAGCTCCGGGTTCACGCCAGCAGTGAGATCAGGGTGAGTGACAGGAGCCCCATCAGGGGGATCCAAACCGTGCAACTTCGTTGCCTCTTCATGATGACCCTCGTTTCGTGGTTGTCGGTCCTGAGCATAGTCCGAGCGCCACCCATGTCAATCGTCAACTCGATGTGGGTGTTTTCTGGGACGGCAAGTGGGCCGCGCGCTTACTTGCCGGTCCGGAAGACGTGGCGGGGCCACGCCTCTGCTGCCGCGGACTGCGACACGAGGGTGGCCGTCAGTCTCCGGGGCGACGGACACCGACCAGAAGGGTGTGCCCCCAGGGCTGCCGCCTGTTCTTGACAAACTGCCCCTTTTCGGTAGCATAGTGGCTGGTGCGCTGCTGCGATGCGCGGTAGTGCATCGCACGCGATCGAGGTCGGTAAGCTTTCATCGGGCCGATGCTCGACGTGTGCTGAGGATTGGGTCCTGCGCGGCGGAGCCCTTCGAACCCCGCCAGGTCCGGAAGGAAGCAACGGTAAGGAGGTGCCTTCGGGTGCCGCAGGGGCGCCTGATCCTCAGTACGCTTCGATCATCGTTCCCGTTGGATGACTGTGACCCGTCTCATCAATCAGGGGGCGATAGAGCATGACTGTCGCCTCCTCGTGGTTTCTGTATTCTTGTGGTCGGAGGAGGATCTTCTGAGTGGACAACGTGCAGGGATGCGTTGGTGGCAGCGCCTGCTGGCACTGGCTTTAGCCCTGCTTTCATTCACAGCGCTGGCTGCTGGCTATCGCGCTACTTTGACACCGGTCACCCTGATCGTCGATGGGGAGCCGGCGTCCATCAGCACCCATCAGACGACGGTCGGGATGCTTCTGTCTGATCTTGGCGTCAGTCTGCGCACAGAGGATCGCCTGTCACCCGGCCTGCACGCTGTTCTCGCGGCAGACATGGAGATCAGCATCGACCACGCACGGCCTGTGGTGATCGTGGTCGATGGCCGCGAGCAGGCAATCTACGCCCATGAGGAGTCGCCGGCTGATCTGTTGGCCGAGGCAGGCATCGCTGTCGATCGTCTGGACAGTGTTACCTTGCGACCGCCCTCAATCACTGACCCGGACAACACGCGAGTGCGCGTTGTGATCAAGCGGGCCAAAGAGGTGTATCTGGAAGAGGGGGGCGTCCGCACAACGCTCTTCTCCCATGCATCAACCGTTGGCGAAGCACTTCTGGAAGCTGGCATCAAGCTCTACCGCGCCGATCGCGTTATCCCTGATCCCGCCACGCCGCTTGAGCACGGGACGCATATCCAGCTCGATCTGTCAATCCCAGTGAACGTCCAGGTCGATGGCCATGTGCTCCGGACGCGCACCCACAGGACCCAGGTCGGGGAAGTGTTGGCCGATCTTGGGGTCACAGTCAACGGCCAGGACTATTCAGAGCCTGCACTGGATGCGCCATTGTCCAAGGATATCGTGATCGATGTCTACCGGGTCACGGAGAGTGTGATTGTCGAGCAGAGCCCCATTCCCTTCGATTCCGCCTGGCAGCCTGACCCACATGCCGAGATTGACACGCAGGGGCTGCTTCAGGAAGGGAAGCCAGGCGTCCTTGAGCGCCGCATCCGGCTGCGCTTCGTCAACAATCAGGTTGTCGAGCGCCGCGTCGAGGGCGAGAGTGTGATCCTGGCGCCGAAGAGCAGGGTGATGGGGTATGGTACCATGGTTGTCGTTCGCACGCTGGACACGCCCACCGGTCCAGCGGATTACTGGCGCGTTCTGCGGATGTTGGCAACATCCTACAGCGCGAATACAGCCGGTGTCTCGCCGGATGCCCCTTACTATGGACACACAGCCACAGGCCTCAAGATGCGATCGGGCCTCGTCGCGGTTGACCCGCGGGTCATCAATCTTGGAAGTGAGGTCTATGTGGCGGAATATGGCGTCGGGCTGGCTGCCGACACAGGCGGCGCGATCAAAGGCAAGCGTATCGACCTGGGATACGACGATGACAAACTGCAGCTCTGGTACAAGTGGGTCGACGTCTATCTGCTAACGCCGGTACCCGACACCATCAACTACCTGGGGCCGTGATGGGCCAGTCAAAGCGGTCCCCGGCGAGCGTGCCGCCTGTGACGATCGCCGATCCGCGATCGCTCCTCAGCAAGTATGATCTCTGGCCGCGAAAATCACTTGGCCAGAATTTCCTCGTCAACCCATCCGCGCCGGATCGGATCGCCGAATGCGCCAACCTGTCACCTGATGATACGGTCCTTGAGGTAGGGGCGGGGCTGGGGACGCTCACGGCGGCTCTGGCGTCCCGGGCGGGGCGTGTGGTGGCGGTGGAGACCGATCCGCACCTGGTGGGCGTGCTGCAGACTGAGCTTGGGGATGTCGACCGTATCCACATTGTCCAAGGGGATATACTGGAGCTGGATCCTGCGCAGCTTCTGGGCGTGGTGCCCTCAGGGTTTGAAACGCACCCGGCACTGTGGGGCCCCCGTCTGCCGCACTACCATGTTGTGGCTAACCTTCCCTACTACATCACCAATGCCGTGGTCCGGCATCTGCTGGAGGCCCCCGTGCGTCCCGCACAGATGGTGCTGACCGTGCAGTTGGAGGTCGCGCGGCGCATGGTCGCTGGCCCCGGTGACATGAGCCTGTTGGCCGTCAGCGTGCAGTTCTACGGTGTGCCCAAGATCTGCCTGAGACTGAAGCGCGGCGCTTTCCACCCTGCGCCCAAGGTGGCCTCTGCAGTTGTCAGATTGGATCTGCACGATGAGATGCCTGTCGCGACCGAGGATGTGGCGCTGTTCTTCAGGGTCGTCAAGGCCGGGTTCTCTCAGCGCCGCAAACAGCTGCGCAACTCGCTGTCGGCCGGACTGGCGCTCGCGCCGGGCACCGTTGTCTCTGCCCTGCGTGCCGTGACCCTTGATCCGCGGCGCCGCGCGGAGACGCTGTCCATACCGGAGTGGGGGGATGCCTACACCGCGCTCGCGCCGCTCTTGAGCTGATATCGTCAATCGTCAGGTCACAGAAAGCGCCCTGAGGGTCGATCCTCAGGGCGCTTCCTGTGACGTGGTCTGTGCTAGCGTTCGGTTCCCGCGGCGATGTGGGCGACGAGACGATCTTCGGCGTTTTCCAGACGTCTGAGCGTTTGCTCAAGGCCGAGGGCCTGGATGCTGCCGAACAGAGGGGGCGACACCTTCTTGCCGGTCACCGCGTTCCTGACAATCCCGAATAGCTGCCCGACCTTGAGCCCTAACGTGGTGGCGAGTTCGCGCATAGGGCCCTCAATGGCATCCGAATCGAATGGCACGGACTCTCTGAGCTTCCGCTGGACCTCGCGGATCGCCTCCAAGCTGCTCTCCGCAGTCATCTTCTTGCCGATGAGTTTGTCGACCGCGGGAGTCTCGATGTCCTGGAAGATGAAATCGGTGAGCGGGACCACGTCGCGTAGGGTCTTGAGGCGTTCCTGTACGAGCGGCACAAGGATCTGTAGTCTGTGGTGCATCTCAACCGACACCGGCATGGGAATCAGGCCGGCATCCGCCCAGAAGGGTGTCAGCGCTTCCAGGAGCGCCTCTGGGCTCATCTGGCGTATGTAGTGCCCGTTTATCCAGTCCAGCTTCTCATAGGAGAAGACGGCTGCCGAGAGGTTGATGCGCTCGATGTTGAACCGCTCGATCAACTCCTCGCGCGTGAAGATCTCCTGCTCCTCGCCTTCACCCGGAGCCCACCCCAGGAGCGATAGGAAGTTGAGGAGGGCATCGGGCAAGTATCCCTGCCGGCGGAACTCGTCGACTGAGGTTGCGCCGTGGCGTTTGCCCAGTTTCTTGCCGTCGGGACCGAGGACGAGCGGGACGTGGACGAAGGTGGGAAGGTCCCAACCCAAGGCCTTGTAGAGCAAGATGCGCTTGGGCGTGCTGGGAATCCAGTCATCGCCACGCATCACGTGTGTGATGTTCATGAGATGGTCGTCGATCACGACCGCGAGATGGTAGGTTGGGAACCCATCCGTCTTCAGCAAGATCTGGTCATCGATGAGCGCGTTCTCGATGGTGACGTCGCCGCGGAGTAGATCGTGGAAGGTCGTCGTCCCCTTGTGGGGCACCTTCAGCCGGATCACGTGAGGCTCGTCCTTTGATACCTCGCCCGGGGCTTTGTGGCGACAGTGCCCATCGTACATCGGGTTCCTGCCTCGCGCACGCAGCGATTCCCGCACCGCTTCGAGGCGGGCCGGGGTGCACTTGCAGCGGTAGGCGAGCCCATTCTCTACAAGCTCTTCCGCCTTTTCCCGGTAGATGTGGAGTCGCTCTGATTGTACATATGGACCGTAGTCGCCACCCCTGCCGGGACCTTCATCCCAATCCAACCCCAGCCAATCGAGGCTCTCCGTGATGACGCGAATCGCATCGTCGATGTAGCGATCCCGGTCGGTGTCCTCAATGCGCAGGATGAACCTTCCGCCCTGCTGTCTGG
>CBFCZM010000255.1:0-4709 GCA_965602565.1 uncultured Anaerolineae bacterium | reverse complement strand
ATCGCGATGGCCGCAGGGTAATCCCAGTCAAATCCGCCGCAGCTCACAGGCAGGCCAACCGCATGGGCAGCATCCACGAGCGTCTGCGTGGCCACGTCGACATTGGGCCCCACGACATCACATCCCCAGTTGAGCGTGTACGTCAGAGGCCGGGTGAGAATGCGACGTACCTGCGCCGCACGAACCAGTGTGGGGAAACGGCGCGAGAGCCAGGCCACAGACCGCAGGATCCCTTCACTCGGCGGCATCGGCCCCACCGGCATCTGCGGAGCCAACGCCTTCACCTGCACCAGTGCCCGCGTCTGGTACGAGATGAAGACGACCTGATCCTCCACACCCGTTGCGGATACATCACTCAACACGGCGGGGACCAGAGTCGGATCATGCGATCCGAAGGGATCGAACTTCAGCTCCAAGAGCAAGCCCACACGCCACTTGGCCCAGGCAAGGACCTCGACGAGCGTAGGAATCCGCTCGCCCCCAAACCGCGCATCGAACCACGCCCCGGCATCCAGGCGCTTGAGTTCGGCTACGGTCAACTCTGTGATCAGTCCGCTCCCATCCGTCGTGCGATCTACGGTAGCATCGTGGAGCACGACCACCTGATCGTCTGCCGACAGCCGCACATCGAGTTCAACCAGGTCCGCACCGTCGCGCCACGCCCGCTCAAAGGACGCCATCGTATTCTCGGGCGCGACCGCGAGAGCCCCGCGATGGCCGACGAGCTTGGGCAGCTCTCCGGGACGGCGACACAGATCAAGCCCACATTCACGACGACAGCCCGCTGGCGGCACGAGATCGCTGGCCATCAGGACTGATCCATCAGTGTCGCCAGATTCACGCCAAAGGGCGGCATCACAACGCCGCGTTCCGTGATAATGGCCGTGATATAGGCGGCCGGCGTGATATCGAACGCAGGGTTGGCGACAGCTGCCCCATCCGGCACGATCTGGCGTCCCAGCACGTGCGTGACCTCTTCAGCGGGGCGCTCCTCAATGGGGATCTCGTCGCCGCAGGCGATAGCCATGTCAATCGTGCTGGTCGGGCCTGCGACGTAGAAGGGCACACCGTGGGCGTGCGCAGCCAGGGCCAACTGGTAGGTGCCGATCTTGTTCGCCGTATCGCCGTTGGCCGCGACCCGGTCACAGCCCACCACGCAGAGGTCGATGCCGGTCGTGCGCATGATGTGCGCCGCGGCACCGTCCACGATGACCGTGTGGGGCACGCCCCATCGCAGTAGCTCCCAGGACGTCAGACGGGCGCCCTGAAGTCGCGGGCGCGTCTCATCGACAAAGGCATGAACACGCTTGCCGGCCTCGTGCGCCGCCGTGATCACACGCAGCGCGGTGCCGTAGTCGCCGGTCGCCAGTGGACCGGTATTGCAGTGGTGCAGGATCTTCGCGCCCTGTGGCACCAGCGGCAGCGCGTTGACGCCGATCCGGTAGTTGGATTCCCGCTCGAGGGCCTCGATCGTCGCTGCCTCTGCTAGCACAGCCCCGCGCACGGCTCGCGCCTCCGCAAGGTGCTGATTCGCCACACGCTTCAGGATGCGGTCGACAGCCCACGACAGATTGACGGCGGTCGGCCGGGAACGGCGCAGCACGTCCGCCGCCTCCTGCAGGTCGATGAACACCCCTCCGCCATCCCCGGCCTGGCTCTGGCGCGCTGCCAGTGCCATCCCATACGCCGCCGCGATCCCGATCGCCGGTGCGCCCCGGACCACCATCGTGCGGATCGCATCCGCCACCGCGCGATAGTCGTCATAGTCTACATACACGACCTCACCCGGCAGCAGCCGCTGGTCCAGCAGCCGTAGCCGATCGTTGACCCACTGAATAGGTCGATAGGATTCCATACGCCCCCGCAATCTAGTCTCCATCAAAGCGGAACAGGCCAGTCTTATCACGGGATCGGGAAACTGTCAAAGGCCACGCTCCCTGCAGCGACTTGCGGGCGGCGCTAACCCTCACTCTGTGGCCGGCTGTAACAGAACCACCCGGCGCTTGCCGACCTGAAATCGTTCCAGTCGCCGGTATCCCTCGTGGGAAATCCGCTGGCGCTTATCGGAGGCAATCGCGACAACCGGCCTCAGGGACAGGACAGGCAACAGGGCGTCAAGCATCTGCCACGCTGGGCCCAACGTTGACGCCTGGGAAGCATCAGGAATCTGCCACAATGAATGCCACCCATAGGGAACGTCAGAGATGACCACATCCACTTTCCTGCCTGCGAGCTTCTCGCGAACAGCCCGGACATCAGTTGCATCGGCCGCGAACAAGCGGACCTCAACCTGATGGATCTCAACCAGCCCCATCAGCCGGTGCTTCAACTTCTCCGCGCTCTCCAGCGCTGCTGCGTGCGAAGCCTTCTTGTACTTCACCAGCATCCTGGAGATCTCTTCCGTTCGCCTATCCAGTCCCTCCACTGTGAGCAGACTGAGATTGCGTCCAGCGACTGACAGAATCTCCTCATCCACATCCGAAGCAATGATCTCGCCGATGGCATTCCAGTGCAGATAGGCCAGCGTGCTCAAATGATAGGCCCCACCGCAACATGGATCATAGAGAACACAGGGCCCTGTGGCCCCCTGGGCTTCACGGAGCGCCACACAGCGCTGGAGGATCTCACTCGCCAACCTGACAGGAAAGGCCGGATGTCCGGGCAGGCTATAGAGGACCCTGCCGCTCGAATAGTCAGAGTAGTCTTGTCTCTCTCGGGCAAAACGATATCGCATGATGGACTGGGCTCTCCGTTGTGACTGAAGATCTCTCATCTCGTGACGCAGCACCGCCTGACGCCCCGTGCCGAGCCGCCGGGCAGGTTCGCAGCGGCAATCTGGCTGGCCAACCGCTCAGGGATTAGTATACGGCGATTGCCCCCTCGTGCACGCGACGCGATCCCGCACCAAGCGGCCTGGCCTTGCTTCAGGAGCATCCTGATGCTATAATAGCGCCGTTGTACCCCCGTAGTTCAATAGGATAGAACGCAGACCTCCTAAGTCTGTTCTCCCAGTTCGAGTCTGGGCGGGGGTACTGGGAAGCAAACGCAGCAGACAGACATAGACAAAGTGGTCAAGGTCTGTTCGACACGACTGGTCGGTCTGCGGTCAACGCACCCGGCGAGCGCGAGCAATCTGTTTCACACATTCCTCCATTCCCCCAACCGGCATTGGCAAGACCACATCGCTGAACACCCAGCGCCTGCCCTCACTGGACAGGCCTGCCTCGGTTCCGCCGCGAACCGTGCCCGTCTTTGTCGAACGCGCCTGACACCAGAGAAGCACCCGTCTTGAGTAAGGTCCGAACCCAGCCTCCAGACCGGTGTGTTTCGATGCGACTTGTGATATGCTTCAGGCATAGCCCACGGATTGGGCGAATCGCGGAGTTGACATGGGACCGGTCGATCCAGGTGACCGGGCTCCCCAGAGCTGACTGCTGTGCGAGGTGCAAGATGACGACCATTCCCACCAGGCTACGCAGCACCTTTCGGCAACTTCGCTGGAAGCTGACGTTGAGCTACACGGGTGCTACCCTCGGTGCCTTGCTGGTCTCGATCTTGATACTGGCCATCCTGGTTCTCTCGACGATCTTCTTGCCGTACGACAGGGCTCCGAAAGCGATGTGGATTCAAGCTGCAAACGAGCAAGCCGTGCCGCTGACTCGCATGCTTCTGTCCGAATCTCCACCTAACACGGCGGGGATCGCGGATCTGGTGAACTACTCGGACACGGCCAGGTTTGAGAGCTTGGAGCTCCTCCATGTGGGCAACGTCACACTGTACATCAGGGCGACCGCCGGCCTTGAGATGCTCGTCTTCGATGCCTCCGGCATCTTGCTGGGCCGAACGGGCTATCCGGCGTTCACCGGTGCGGGGCAGACGTTTGACAGCGGCTCGATTCCCAAGCTGGCAAGCCCGCTTCGAGCTGCTCTAGCGGGTGAGCAGGATCCGGAGCACCTGGTATCTGCCGGGCTGCCAGGCAGCCAATGGGCAGTGGCCGTTCCGGTCTTTGGTACTGGTGACACGGATGGCCGCCTCCTGGGTGCCGTGGCCTATGTCCTGGACTCTATGCCCACAGAGGATGAGATTCCGACCCATACGCTAGGTCTGGCGAGCAGAAGTGTCGTTCTGTTCCTGCTGGGAGCCGGCGTACTGGGAACCTTTTTTGGCTTCTTGACAGCCAAGGGGATGATACGGCGGTTTGAGCACCTGTCGGCAGCGACCGATGCCTGGAGCCGTGGGGACTTCTCGGAGTTCATCGACGACCCCACTGGGGACGAGATCGCGCAGCTTGCCCAGCGCCTGAACAGCATGGTCAGGCAGTTGCAGGACCTACTCAAGCGACGTCAGGCTATCGCCATCTCTGAGGAGAGAAACCGCCTGGCGCGCGACCTCCACGACAGCGCCAAGCAGCAAGCGTTGGCCGCTTCTTTCCAGCTAGGAACTGCCCTCACGTTGTTCGAGCGCGACCCTCAAGCTGCCAGAAGACACTTGATGGAAGCCGACACATTGGTGGATTCGGTTCGCAAGGAGCTGACTGACCTGATCCTTGAACTGCGCCCACCGACGATGACCGGAAGTGAGTTTGCCGAGACCCTAAGTGTATACACCTCCGATTGGGCGCACCTGAATGGCATTGACGTTGAAGTGACTGTGAATGACAACTGCGAATTGCCCTCAGAAATCACGCAGACGCTATACCGCATTGTGCA
>CBFCZM010000254.1:0-4733 GCA_965602565.1 uncultured Anaerolineae bacterium | reverse complement strand
GCGGATCTTGGGCTTGACAGTGAGCCACGCCGCCAGGCCCGCCGAGATGAGACTGAGCGTAGATGCAATACGTGCCATGCGGCCGTGTGGCGTAGTCGAAGTATCGCTTTGTGCCATGATGCCACCCACGATCAGATTGAATGGATCCAGACTCTTGGCTCTTGATCCGCCGGCTTGAACTCGCCGCGTTCACGATTCACGATTCATACATCCTATGATATGAAATGAAGCTCCCTTCCCATCACTGGTAAGGGAGCTTCTCTGTTGGATCATTCGCATCCCGGCAACGGTAACGCCGGGAGTGTGGCGGCGCTGGACTACGCCAGGCCAGCCTGCTTCTTGAGAGTCTCAACCTTGTCCAGGCGCTCCCAGGATAGATCTAGATCATCGCGTCCGAAGTGACCGTAGGCCGCCGTCTGCCGATAGATCGGGCGGCGCAGATCCAGATCGCGGATGATCGCGCCGGGGCGCAGATCGAAGTTGTTCTCGATCAGCTCAACGATCTTCGCGTCGGGGATGTGACCGGTACCAAAGGTCTCAACGGCGACACTGGTCGGATGAGCAACGCCGATGGCATAGCTCACCTGGACCTCTACCCGGTCGACCACACCCGCGGCGACGAGGTTCTTGGCGACGTAGCGCACCATATAGGTCGCGGAGCGATCCACCTTCGTGCAATCCTTGCCGGAGAAAGCGCCGCCACCGTGGCGTGCCACACCACCGTAGGTATCGACGATGATCTTCCGTCCGGTCAGCCCGGCATCGCCCAGCGGGCCACCGGTCACAAACCGGCCCGTGGGATTGATCAGGAAGCGAGTCTCATCGTCCAAGAACTCAGGGGGCACGATCGGTTTGATCACGTGCTCAATGACATCCGCTATGATCCGGTCTTGAGTCACCGTGGGGCTGTGCTGGGTCGAGATCACGATGGTATCGACGCGCTTGGCCTTCCCGTAGGCGTACTCAATCGTGACTTGGCTCTTGCCGTCAGGGCGCAGATAGTCAAGCGTTCCGTTCTTGCGGACCTCGCTCAGACGGCGGGCCAGCTTGTGCGCCAGCGAGATCGACAGGGGCATGTACTCAGGCGTTTCCGTGCAGGCGAATCCGACCATCATGCCCTGATCACCGGCCCCCACGGCCTTGACCTTGTCATCCTGAGTCATTGTGCCCTCTTTGTGCTCCAGAGCCTCATCGACCCCCAGAGCGATGTCGGCGCTCTGCTCCTTGATAGAGACGACCACGCCACAGGTCTCACCATCGAAGCCGTACTTGGCACGGTCGTAGCCGATGTCCAGAACAGTCTTCCGGGCAATATCAGCAATCTCAACATAGGCATCGGTGGTGATCTCACCTGTCACAAGGATCAATCCCGTGGTCGCAACGCAGTCACAGGCTACGCGAGCCGCCGGATCCTCGGCGAGGATCGCATCCAATATGGCGTCCGAGATCTGATCGCACATCTTGTCCGGGTGACCTTCCGTCACGGACTCCGACGTAAAGAAGTACTTTGGGTCCCGCATGAACGACAGTGCCATAGCGTTTTCTCCCCCAATCAGGTATGTGGTTCCGGTTGGATATCGGGCTCACGGGGATGGCCCCTGGCTTGGGAGCATCTGCGCCCAAAACACGAGCCAAACAGCGAGCATCAACTTCATAGGCCCCCGCGATCGCGTCGCGAGTGCCATTGGCAACTAGGGTACCGCAAAACGGGCAAAACGCAACCACTGTTGGAGAGTGGCCCGCCTCGGAGAGGGAAACCAGACACCCCGGCAATTTGGTCCGCCTCCAGCCTTGAAACCCGTCGCATTCGCAGTATAATAGAACAAAAAATCTATCTCAGTGAGACTCCCATGTGGCCGGAACCGAGCCCTTCACCGAACAGCAACTCACAGCCCCAGTGCGGCGGCAACCACACCCGCTTGTGCCTGGCGCACCTGCGGAACAGCCGTGGCAGCGAGGTCGTTGCCCCGCCGCTCCACATCGACGTCAAGGGAGGGCTCCCCAACAACCAGGAGTGAGAACCTGGCTATTGCGAAACAAACCCGTTTTGCGGCACTCCCTGGTCCGGCTATCGGTCGGGCGCGGCAGTTCCTGACGCAGTGACGTGCCCTCGTTCGGGAACCCGTCCCCCGCGCCTGGTTCTGTGCTTTCTTCACCCGGTTCAGGTATACTTACACCTACATCGAAGCGAAAGGACGCGGTGATGTCGACCACAGTGCCCGCCAGCGCGGAATCCGGCCTTTCCTCTTTCCTGCCACCCCTCCGCGCGTGGTTCGAGGAGACCTTCGGCCGGCCCACACCGCCACAGTCGAAGGGGTGGCCCGTCATCCCGCGTGGCGACCACACACTCATCCTGGCCCCAACCGGGTCCGGCAAGACGCTGGCAGCCTTCCTCTGGGGGATCGACCGGCTGTTCCGGGAACTTCTCGCGCAGCAAGAAATCTCGCCAAGGGACGCGAAGGATCCGGACGGCGTGCGCATCATCTATATCTCACCGCTAAAGGCCCTGAACAACGACATCCACCGCAACCTGCGGGTGCCCCTGGCGAGCATTCGCCGGAAGGCCAAAGAGATGGGGCTGGACTACCCGGCCATCCAGGTCGCGGTGCGGTCCGGCGACACCCCGCAGCGCGAGCGGCAGGCGATGATCCGCAAGCCGCCACACATCCTGATCACCACTCCCGAGTCATTCTACCTGCTACTCACCAGCCCCAAAGCGCGCGAGATGCTGCGCACGGCGCGCATGGTGATCGTGGACGAGATCCACACCCTGGCCGGGAACAAACGTGGTGTCCATCTCTCGGTCAGCCTGGAGCGCCTGCAGCACATGGCTGCCCAGGGAGAAACCGGCCCCTGTATCCAGCGTCTGGGGCTTTCGGCAACCATACGGCCGCTGGATGAGGTTGCCCGCTTCCTGGGCGGAAGCCGATGGCACGGCGACGGCGACGCGCGCGTCTTGCAGCCACGGCCCGTGACCATCGTGGATGCCGGCTACCGGAAGGCGCTTGACGTTCAGGTCATCAGCGTCATCGACGACTTCCGCAATCTGCCTGGCGGTTCGATCTGGCCCTCCGTCATCCCCAACGTGCTGAACCTGATTCAGTCACACCAGACGACGCTCGTCTTCGCCAACAGCCGGCGCCTGGCGGAGCGCACCGCGGATCGTCTCAACGAACAGTGGGCAGCTGAGGATGCCGGTGAGGCCACCGGCCTAATCGAGGGCGGCGTCGTCAAGGGTGGCGGCATCCTGGCAGCCGGCACAGGGCTGCGCTCGGGCCCCATCAGCGTCCATCACGGCAGCATTGCCAAGGAGGCTCGTCTGGAGTTGGAGCAGCGGCTCAAGAATGGCGAGCTGCCGGCCCTGGTGGGCACATCCTCACTCGAATTGGGTATCGATATGGGCACCGTTGATCTCGTCGTCCAGTTGCAGTCCCCCAAGTCGGTGGCCCAAGGGCTGCAACGGGTCGGCCGATCGGGCCACCTGGTAGGCCAGACAAGCACGGGGCGGATCTTCCCCACGCACCGTGAGGACATCGTCGAGGCCGCAGCCATTGCCGGAGGGATGCTGCGCGGCGACGTTGAACCAACGCACACGCCGCGCCACCCGCTCGACGTGCTGGCGCAGCAGATCGTCGCCATGGTCTCCGTGGGGAATTGGGATGTCGAGGAGCTCTTCGAGGTCGTCCGCGGGGCCTACGCCTACAACGATCTGACCTGGCGCGCGCTGCAAGCCACACTGGAGATGCTGTCTGGCCGCTATCCCAGCCAGGCCTACCGAGAGTTGCGCGCCCGGGTCTCCTGGGATCGCGTGAACAACAAGCTCAGCGCGCTGCCGGGGTCGCGTATGCTTGCCCTGACCAACGGCGGCACCATCCCCAACACCGGCTCCTTCGGTGCCTATCTGGCCGACGGCAAGACCAAACTGGGACAGCTCGATGAGGAATTCGTCTTTGAGACCAGGATCGGCGACGCCTTGATGCTGGGCTCCCAGGTGTGGCGCGTGATCGACCTGACCGACGACCGCGTCATCGTCGCCGATGCCCCCGGCGCGGCACCGCGGATGCCCTTCTGGCGCGGCGACTTCCCCTGGCGGCCCTACGAACTGGGCGTGAAGGTGGGGGCCTTTCGCCGGGAGATGGCCGAACGGCTGCGGGCCCTGTCGTATGAGATGGGCTTCAGCAGCCTCAAGGAGATTCGCGAGCATCGCGACGGATCACCGGTGCAGGCACTCTTGACCTGGATGGGTGAGACCTACGCCCTGGACGCGCGGTCGGCCTGGCACACGCTGGAATATCTGGCTGACCAGCTCGAGCACACTGACGCTATCTCGTCCGATCGCACCGTCGTGGTGGAGGTATTTGAGGATGCCCTGGGCGATCCGCGGATGGTCATCCACTCGCCCTTCGGGGGGCGGGTCAACGGCCCCTGGGCGCTGGCCCTGGCAGGCGCCCTGCGCGAACGCACCGGCGTGGCGATCGAGGTGCAGACCAACGACGACGGCATATTGCTCCGCTTGCTGGACGCTGAGGCTGAGTTCCCGCTTGACATCATCACCGATATGACCGCCGCCGAAGCACGCGAGCGTATCCTGCGCGAGCTGCCCGATTCGTCCGTCTTCGGCGCACACTTCCGCCAGAACGCCGCACGGGCGCTGCTGCTGCCCGGCGCCGGGCCCGGCAAGCGCACGCCCTTCTGGCTCCAGCGATTGCGGGCCCGCGACCTGCTGCAGGTTG
>CBFCZM010000253.1:0-4752 GCA_965602565.1 uncultured Anaerolineae bacterium | reverse complement strand
GCCGTGCACGCGATGACACTCTACAGTGTCCTCAACTTGATCCGCCGGGTGCCACCGGCTCCCATGTTGGCTGCGCTGGCCATCTCGCCCAAGTACGTTTCCTTGGGGGACAATTACTGGGCCTATCGAGGGGAGGAATGATGGTCACACTGCCACCAGACCCTGCGCTGACGCAGTTCATCAAGCCGACACTAGACACGCAGTTTCACATCGACTACAGTTGGTGGGAGCAGCAGGGCCTCGACCTGAACGTCAAGCTGGTGTCGCATCTGTGCCCTGAACACCGGAATGCCTATGCAGGGCAGCCCGTGGGTGACAAGATCGACTGGGTGGATTGGGAGACGGGCGAGGTGAAGTCTGTGGATGGTCTGCAGTACATCATCACGACGCATTGCAGCAGAGAGCCGAGCTACGTGATCCAGGCGCCCACGATGATCGAAGCAGTCTTTCGTGCTCTCTTGAGCACATCGAACCAGCCGATGACCTCGCGGATGTTGGGCCCGATGGTAGGCCATCTGCCGGAGAAAGTGCTTCGGGTGCTGGCGGGTCGCAGGGTGCGGTTGGGATTGCGACCGATTTTGCGGAAGTAGGGAGTAAGCCCCGGTAGCTCAATCGGACGGAGCAAGTGCCTTCTAAGCACAAGGCTAGAGGTTCGAGTCCTCTCCGGGGTACCAGCAGGGACGGTAGGTAGGACTACCAACCAAGGACGGCGCGAGAGCGCCGTCCGCTCTCTTTTTCCAGGGGAGCTTCATCGCGCGTGTATCAGACTGGTCCAGATCTTGCAGATGGGCGAACAGCGCGGGGGGGGAAAGGGGTTGGCCAAGCAAAGGCCGACCCGCGCCTGAACTACGAGCAGTCAGACCGCGGGGTGACCTGTGCGCTATCGATCCGCTCGATCTATTGGCGCACCGCCCTCGCACGATTGTACATAATCAGGAGCAGCACCATCACCACCCCCTGTACGAGGTTGCGTACAGGCTGCGACAGCGCTAGCACCGTTAACCCGTTGCTCAGCACCGTCATCAGCAGGGCGCCGGCCATACTTCCCGCGAAGCTGCCGATGCCGCCGGTGAAAGCCGTCCCGCCGACGATCACCGCCACCAGCGAGCTAAAGGCGTACTCATCGAAGATCTGGCAGCGCGCGGTCGTCATATAGGCCGCACCGATCATACCGGCAAAGGCGGCCAGCATCGCCGAGAATACATACATCAGGATGCGGATCTTGTCGACCTTGACTCCCGTGAGCCGCGCGGCGGTCGGGTTGTTGCCCATAAGGTAGATCTGCTCGCCAAAGCGCGAACGGTTGAGCAGGAAGAAAATCAGCGGTACCAACACCAGCGCGTAGAGCGTCAGTGATGGAACAAACCCCAGGATCTTCGCGGTGACCGAATCTGCGAAGCGCGGCCCAGCGTATCCGCTGAAGGTTCCCGCCGTGAACACGTAGGACATACGCGTCACCACGTTGCTGATGGCCATGGTCACAATCATCGGCGGCAGGTCGATCTTGGCGGCGCAGAAACCGTTCAGCAGGCCGATGGCGGCACCCATCGCCATCGCGAGACCGAAAACCAGCAGGAACCTGCCGTCCTGCCCGCCCATGACGTAGGTGGTCAGGATTGCCGCCGATGACATCACCGCGCCGACGGTGAAGTCCAGCCCCCCGCCGATCAGCACCATCGTCTGACCTGCCGAGGCGAAGCTCAACAACAGCGACAGGAGCAGGATCGAGCTGAAGGAGTTCAGGTTGAGCGACTTCGGATTGATGGCCACGGTGACGGCAAAGAGGAGCAAAGAGATGATCACCGCCATACGTGCCGGACTGCTCTGGACGAACACCCGAATCCGCTGACCTGGAGTCATCTTGCCTTCGACCTTACTTAGCATCACGCTCGCCCCCCTTGAACTGCTTCACAAACCCCTGCTTGAGCGCCTCGCGTTGCTCCTTTGCCGTCACGATCGTCATCAGCAACCCCAGGAAGATGATGATGTCTGAGACAAGGTTCTGCCAGTAGGAAGTCACCGTCAGGCCAGGGATGAGCCGGAACAGCAGGTCGAAGAAGTAGTAGACGGCGTTCTGGATCAGCACCAAGAAGCCGGCACCATAGACGGCGCTGGCTAGCGAGCCCCAACCGCCAAACCCCAGGCCCCCGATGATGCAGGCGGACAGGGAGCGAAGGCCGTAACCCTCTGCCTGCAGCGGGTTGCCCGATGCCGTCATCAAGGTCAGGCTGATTCCGGCCAGGCCGGTGATGAACCCCTTGATCATGAAGGCCTGAAGCTGCACCTTGACGGGGTCGATTCCGGCCGCGAACGCGTTGCTCGGGTTGCCACCCACGGCATAGATGCTCCGGCCGAACTTTGTGCGCATCAGGTAGGTCCAGATCCCCAGCACGAGGATCAGGAACAACGCCGAGAAAGGGATGAGCCCCAGGATGTGCGAATCGTAGGTCTTGTAGAAGACCTCGGAGATCCTGCCCTGAGGATTGGGCATAATGAGCACGTTGACACCGCGCACGATGTAGATGAGGCTGAAGCTCGCCAGCATCGACGGCAGGCGCAGGACGGAAACGAAGAACCAGCAGAGCAGAGAAGCGACCAAGGATGCCAGCATGCCAAGGGCAAAGCCCACGAGGAGCGACACGCCCCACTCCTGCATGACCATGATGGACACCACATTGACCAGCGCGAGCTGGATCCCGATGGCAATGTCCAGTGTACCGGAGATGAGCAGCACAGCCATCGCCATGGTGGTCAGGAGCAGCGGCATGTTCTTCGAGAAGAGTGTGTTGATGGTCCTCAGGCTGAAGAAACGCGCCGGGCCCTGGACCACGACGTTGAGGACTAGCACAAACAGGAACAGCGTGAAGCCTGCAAACGCGGGGGAGCGTCGGAAGCGCGCGAACGCCCGTCTGAAGTCGATCATGCTTGCACTGCCTCCTTTGCCACGCTGTTCTGCTCACGGGTCATGCCCATCATCGCGGCCACCAGCCGCTCGGGCGTCTTGGCGGCGCCGGAGAGCACGCCGCTCACACGGCCTTCGTAGAAAAGGTACACCCGGTCCGCGATCTCCAGCAGCTCGTCGTTCTCGCTGGAGGAGAGAATGACGGTCATCCCCTCATCGGCAGACTGCTGCAGAATCCTGTGGATCTCGCGGCGGGAATGGATGTCCACGCCCTTGGTGGGATCGTCAAGCAGCAGCAGCGTCGGGTTCATCGCGATCCACCGGGCGATCACCAGTTTCTGTTGGTTGCCGCCTGAGAGAGAGCTGGCCGGATGCCTCACCGAGCCCACTATGATGTTGTACTTTTCCACTGCGGCCTGGGCGAAGTCCCGCACCGTCTTCGAGGTCAGGTACTTGAACAGCGCGCCCTTGGCGGCGCGACCAGCGAAGATATTCTCACCCACGGAGCGGTCGGGGAACATCGCTTCGCGGTTGCGTTCGCCGGAGATGAAGCCGATGTTGTGATAGACGGCGTCTGCGGGCGAGCGGAAGTGCACTTCTTCTCCCTGAAAGACGATCCTGCCGTCGTCGGGACGGGTCATGCCCAGCAGCGCGCGGATGAACTCGGGCTGGCCCTGGCCTTCCAGGCCTCCGATCCCCACGATCTCGCCCTTGTAGGCCTTGAGGGAGATGTCGCGTACTTTGGGGAAGAGCGCCATGTGCTCTACCTCGATTACCAGCTCGGCTCCGTCGGCGTGAGGAGCCTCGTGTAGCTCCTCGGCGTCTGGGCGCTGTCCGGTCATGTAGAACACGATCTCGTCCAGCGTAACCTCATCGGTGTTGACGTGCGCTACAGTCTCGCCACTTCGCATGATGGTGGCTGTATCGCAGATCTCGAAGATCTCGTTCATGCGGTGGGTGACGTAGATGATCGCGGTGCCCTCGTCTTTCAGCTCACGCAGCACATCAAAGATGAGCTGGACCTCATCGCGGTGCAGGGCCGCGGTCACCTCATCAAGCAGCAGCGCGCGGGGTCGCTGATAGACGGCCTTCGCCACCTCGATCAGGCTCTGCATCGACGGCATCAGGGTCTGCACGTAGACTTCGGGGTCACAGTCGATATGAAAGCGCGCGAGCAGCGCCTGCACATCGCCGAGTGCCTTCGTCTGATCCACCGTGCCCCACTTGCCCTTGGGCTCGACGCCCAGCAGGATGTTGTCCAGGACGGTCATCGTGGGGATCAGGCTGAGGTCCTGGAACGCCGTCGCGATTCCCAGATGACGGGCATCAAAACCCGAGTTGATGGTCACCGGCACGCCGTCGAAGAGGATCTCCCCGCCGTTGGGTTTGACCGTGCCGGCAAGGATTTTCACCATCGTAGACTTGCCGGACCCGTTGGAGCCCAGGAGCGCTCGAATCTCACCGGGCCGTACCTGTAGCGAAGCGCCCTCACAGGCAACGACAGCGTCATACCGTTTGTCAATCCCACGCATCTCGAACACGGATGGCCACCCCTAGTTAATATGAAGTGCCGGCAGGGACCCGACACGCGTAGTGTCGCCTCGGCCGTCATGAATGGGTTGGCCGGCGGAGTGGTCCCGCCGGCCAACCCTTAGCAGGTTGCAGTTACCCGACGCTGTCCGTGGTCTACTTGAAGTAGTCCGTGGCAATTTCGTCGATGGTCAGCCAGTAGGAGATGACGTCGCCAGGCTGCATGGCCATGGCCATGTCGCGATACTCCTCCTGGTTCTCATAGGTGTACCAGACCTTGGACTTGAGGTAGATGCTGTTGTACTCAGGCCGGTCGTAGA
>CBFCZM010000252.1:0-4753 GCA_965602565.1 uncultured Anaerolineae bacterium | reverse complement strand
ATAGCCCAGGAGTGTGAGCCCCAGAACTGAGTACGCCAGGGCTTCACCACCGGTGATCCTTAGTGCCAAGAAGAGCATTACCGCGGTCAGCGGCACCGCCAGACCCGGCCACGGGCTATCCGGCTTCAATCGACGCATCACATACATTCGTCTACCTCCATCTGTCGCTTGCGAGCTGCTGAGGAGAGATCCTCCAACAGCTCTGGTTCCAATACTTCATTTCGTTTAAAGTATACAGGAAACGAAGTTAAATGTCAAGAGGTATCGGGAATCTGCTGAGATGCTGCATCCCCTGCCATTCTGTCGGCCCCACCTGCAATTGGCGTGAACTCATCAAGACTGTACAATGTACTCGCGCCGTTCACCCAACACCTTAGGAGACGAGTTATGGTCAACGCACCCGGTACCGGATCATCCAAAGACAGGTCGGGATGGCGGAAGGGCTGTGGAGTTCTCGCTGTGATCTTGGGCTTTGTCGCGGTTGCCGCGATCGCGCTGCTCCTGGGGGGATACACGGTCAGGAGCCTCGCGTCAGAAACGCCGACCCGGGGGGAGATCATCAAGCAGATGGAGGAGCTGGCCGATGTGGTGGATGACTTCTTCGGTGGTGATGAGGAGCCAAGCACATCGGGATCTGAACCGGCGCCCAAACCCACAGCCACCTTCACGCCTACGCCGATGCCCCCGGCACCGACCGCCACGTTCACGCCCACGCCGACCCCATCGACGGCGCCACCTGACGACCAGACCAACGACGAGCCCGAACCCATACCCGACCCGGAGCCCGGCGATGACTTCGTCCCATTCGAGATGATCGTTCTCGGGCTCGTCTTCAAGAGCCGCGAGTACTACAGCACCGGGACCGTGGCGGCCGGCATGAACGACGGCGATCCCTACGCCTTTGCCAAATCCTCAATGCCGTCGATGAACATCAGACTGCGCACCATGCCGACTGATCAGTTCCCGGGCGCCACGCCGGCAGAGGGTCTGCCCGTGCTCTTCCAGGAGCGGCTCGTTGACAGGATCACGAGCTCAGGGGAATGGGTGGTCGTGAGTGATCCTGTCGACCTGGATGTGAACGGTCTGCCGGCGACTCGTATGGCCGCCGAGTTCAGGCGAGGTGACGACAAGACGTCCTGCTACCACATGACGGCCATCCGCGGCGATACGAGATCAAGCTTCGTCTATGGCAGCTACGGTGTGCCCTGTCCGGATGCACCTGGACGTGCTGATGAGATCAACGAGATCGCAGACTCCGTGCAGCTCAGTGAACCCGGACCCGTCTGCTCTGTGGGCCTCAAACCCGACGGTGACCCGGCGGAATACGGCGTAGGCTGTGATTACCTGCCGGTCGGCTGGGTCGGTGTCGATGCGCTAGCGGACGCCGGCTACACCGATATCGTGCTCGGTCCGGTCACCTGGGACGAGTGCGCCGCTTTCATGCGTGACCACGAACAGCCGCGGTGGTAGAGAGCGGAGGAAGCGCGAACTCTGCGAGTTCGCCTCCACCTAGCCGAGAGCGAACGAGATCGCGGCTGACAGACACTCCAGACTGACGGGCTTCTGGACCCACGCCACGACACCTGGCGGCTTCGCCGCGACTTCTGACGTGAGAGGATCCCCGGTGATCATCAGCACCGGTACCGAGAGGCCGCGCTCCCGCATCGCCGCTACCAGCGCCTCGCCCCCCATCACCGGCATAATCCAGTCGGACAGCACCAGAGCGATCTCATCACCACCCTCAAGCAGTCGGGCCAGAGCCTCCTGCCCGTCGGGCGCCGCGTGAGTACGGTACCCCAACATATTCAACACGTCGACGAGCGCCTTTCGCATCGCGTCGTTATCCTCCACCACAAGGATGGCTTGATCGCTGCCGTAGGCGACCTCCCGATCTTGCCACCCCTCCTCCTCGACAGCTAACTGCGCCAGAGCCGGGAAGTACAGACTGAACGTTGTCCCCTGCCCCACCGCAGTGTCGACAGTGATGTGACCGTCCTGCTGCTCAATAATCCCCAGCACCTGGGAGAGCCCCAAGCCGTGACCGGAGGGGCGCCGCGTCGTGAAGAAAGGCTCAAAGATCTGCGGCAAGTCCTGCGGGTCAATCCCAGCACCCGTGTCCGAGATGCTCAGCACCACCCACTCTCCGGTGAACTCTCGACCACAGGGCATACACGATACCTGCGTGTTTGGCGGTGTTCGCGCTACCCGCAGTCGCAACAATCCACCCTCCGGCATCGCATCGCGCGAGTTCAGCGCCAGGTTGATCAGAGCCTGCTGCAACCGCGTCGGGTCCACGCTGACCATAGTATCCTCGGCACCGACCTCGGTATCGATCCGGATGCTCTCCGGCAGCGTGCGGCGCAGCAGCTCAGCCGCACCCTGAAGGAAGTCGGCGAGCTCGACAGGCTTCGGCTCGATCACAGCACGGCGTCCGAAGTCCAATACCTGCTGAACCAGGGCAGCCCCGCGCCGCGCTTCTTCTGAGATCACGACTAACCGTTCACGGAGGATAGGATCAAGCCCTTCCGTACGCTGCGAGATCTGACTGTACAGCTGGATCGAGGCCAACACGTTATTGAAGTCGTGGGCGATTCCTGCGGACAGCTGTCCGACGGCGGCCAACCGCTCCTGCACTACGAGCTGCTCTTGTGTCGATTCCAGATCCGCCACAGCCGAAGCCAGACGCTCATTGGTCTCACGGAGGGCCATCTCGGCCTGCTTATGGTCGGTGACGTCCTGCACGGTGCCGGACACCCGATCCACCTCACCGTGTTCACCCCGCACAATCTCGGTAGCTTGCTGAACATGGTGGACAGTGCCGTCAGGCCAGACGATGCGGTAGGACCGGACCACAGGGCCATCCCAGAGCAGCATCTGGCTGCGGTCGGCAGTGTGGCGATTCCGATCCTCTTGGTGGATCATCGCATCGACGGCATCCACTGTGGGGACAAAACCCTCGGGATCGCGTCCAAAGATGGCATAGACGCCCTCAGACCAGTCGAGGGCATTGGCCGAGGGATACCAATCCCAATAGCCCAACTTGGCCACCTCGTGCACGCGCCTGAGGCGAAGCTCGCTGTGCCTCAATGCCTCCAGGGTTGCATTCCGCTCGGTGACGTCACTGAACGACATGCGACACCACGCGAGGTGACCATCGGGCCCCGTGACCGGCTGCGCGTCGATCTGAACAGTGATGCGGGTCCCATCAACACGACGGAGGACCAGAAGGCCCAAACGCGGCAGACCGGTTGCGGAGATGGCCTCGCGGTGCAGCCGGTAAGCCTCGCGGGATTCCGGCGCCACAAAATCTGTCAGGCCTTGCTCCGTCAGCCGTGAGGGCACGACCCCCAGCATACGCGCCAGGGTCAGGTTGGCTTCGGAGACATAGCCGCGACCATCCAGGACAGCGTAGCCCACTGGAGCAAGGTTGAAGAGATCGACGTAGCGTTCGTAGAGCGCCTGAGAGGCGACCTCACGCTTGCGCAGCTCGCCCACCTCGGACCTCAGCCCATCCAGCTGTGCCAGCAAGTCCTGACACAGGTTCCGGATCTCACCTGGCGACACAGAAGCCAATTCTGCATCAGACTGCTGCACCAACTCAGTCAACCGGAGGCGTGCAACGGAGACGTCCCGGCTACCTCGTGACAGGTTCCCAGTGCTCTCTTGAGTCATGGCTCCCTCTTGCCACGGCCGATACCGCGAGTGACCCCACACAGCCCATGAACAAGCGAAGAACGCCCTGAACGTCAGCCCCACGGGTTCCCCCGATCATGCAGGCCTGTGGGGAGGATACCTACCTCTATTATACACGCGATCCGAATCCCCTCCCAACGACCCAAGGGAACTGCTGTCAGCAGAGACAGCAGAGAAACGTCTGGAGCACCCAACGTTCGTAGGGGCGCCCCTTCAAGCGCGCGCCGTGCGCCCCGCGTGTCCTCCCATCCAACATCCACCCCACCACCGCCAGCGCGCCCGCATCCTGCTGAAAGAACTCGCCAGTCTCCTCGACCAACCCTTGACGCCAATCTGACGTCATCGCCATACTCGATCGCACGATCTTTCACACACAATTGACTGCTCGTCTACGGGTATCCACCACTCCGTCAACACGTCGCCTGAATGACGCGGGTCTGTCCAATCGGTGTAATCTGCGTAATCTGTGGATAGATCCCGTCTGCTCCCTTACGCCCATATGGACCACCTTTTCCTGCCGCTGCTGTTGCAGCCGCAGAATAGCGCGTGACCCGCAGCACAGGCAGACCGGGTGAAGCAGAATCGCACGCTCGGGAACAGAACCCTCTCGCTTGCTCGCTCCCTCCCCTTATCCCCCCATCGCCTTCGCCGCGTCGCGCTCGGCGCCCCAGGCTGCATCATCCAGCGGAATCCCCAGCACCTCGTCCTCGGGCCGCCGCATCAGCGACATCGCCTCCGAAGGGCAGACCAGCGTGCACTGCCCGCACCCAATGCAGCGCCCGGCATCAACCACGGCAACGTCCCCGACCGATATCGCACCGAACTGGCACCGCTCCTCGCAGGCGCCGCACGCGATGCACGCGTCAGCGTCCACGACCGCGCGGAACGCCGAGTGCGCAATCGCCGTCGGGACCTCGAACTCCGACAGACGCCGCAACACACCACAGCAACACGTACAGCAGTTGCAGATGTAGTGATTGTTCTGCCGGTAATTGCCTACCGTGTGCACGAGACCCGCCTCCGCGGCCTCATTCAGGAGGACCAGGGCCTCACTCTTGGA
>CBFCZM010000251.1:0-4761 GCA_965602565.1 uncultured Anaerolineae bacterium | reverse complement strand
GTCTGGCAAACCTCAGTAGCTCATCCTGTTCCTTCTTGCCGGCCTCGCCCATCTTCTCCAGAAGCACGACGTCAGCGCCAAGTTCGGCGGCCCGTCCAGCAGCCATCAGCCCGGCAGCACCGGCTCCAATGACCACAATACGCTTAGCCATCCACGCCTCCGGCCCCTACAGTCTCTACAGCGCGCAATCCCAACACAATCAGCTTCAGCGATTCGGATTCGCTCTCGTTACGGAGACTGTACAGCTCACCTGCGGTGATAAGCACGGCGTCCCCCACACGCAGCGGGCGCGCCACACTCGAGCTCCCGCGTGACGGACGGTGATACAGCACACCGCATCCTGCGACGACGTACACCACTGTATCCCGATCGGGATGCTCCTCATCGCCGGTTGTGGATTCCGGCATCAACGCCAGCTCCTGCAGAAAGGCAAACGCGCGTCCGGTCAACAGACCCTCAGCAGTGCCGTGCTCCTCGCTGAAAAGCCAGCGCAACACAGCGTCCCCGTAGCCCGCCTCTGGGGCCGCCGCACCCCAGTGCGGCTCTCTGGGCGGCGTCCCCGCCGCCGGGTCAGCCGGCTGGTGAAGCACCCGCTTGATCGATACCGATCGTTTGTAGATCACTCCTGAGACATGATCAAGCGGCGCCCGATTGATGTTCGCGCGGCCATCGTCTCCCCAGAACTCGGTCTCGGAAACCGGGTCCGGCTCCCAGAGTTGTTCATTATCTGTCACGCACTCGCTCCTGTATCCACAATCCGAGAGAACCGCCGGCCGTGGCCGGCGGTCTCGGGCTTTGACCCTGAATATCGCCGGCTTAACACCACGGCGAACCCATGCCGACGGTCCACAGCGTCCGCTTACGACTTCCTCTTCTGGCTCAGCGTACCGCCGTCGCGTCGGTGCATGACCGCAACGATCTCCGACATGATCGACAGCGCGATCATCGATGGCGTGCTGCCGCCGATGTTGAGCCCAACAGGCCCATGAATCCGCGTCAGATCCTGCTCCTTGAAACCGATCTGCACCAGATCGTCACGCCGGTCTGCCTGGGTCTTGCGGCTTCCGAGGAACCCGATGTAGAAGGCCCGGCTCTTCAGGGCCAGCGTCAAAGCCGGGATATCGAACTTCGAGTCGTGGAACAGCACGACGACAGCCCAACTGGGTCCCAGATCCTGGGACTCAAAGACGTCCTGAGGCCAGCCGAACCGCAGTTCGGCACCCGGAAAGCGCTCCTCCTGCGCAAACGTGCGCCGCGCATCGCTGACGATCACACGGAAACCGGTCACCCGTCCGATCTCGGCCAGCGAAATCGCGATATCCGTGGCCCCAAGAATCAACAGCACGGGCGGCGGGGGAATCACTTCGATCAGGACCTTGCCCTGAGGATACGCATGCTGCTTCACATACGGCCCCGGCCAGGCGGCTGCGATGTCCATCAGGGCCTGACCATCCAGGTCGGCATTGCCCAACGTGCCCAACGTCTCGCCGCCATCCCGGTGCAGGAGATGCTGGGGACGATCGGTGCGCGAAGCGAAGGCGACCGGTCGCTGGGCCTCGACCTCATCCAGCAGAACGTCATAGAGCTCGCTCCAGGGCTCAACCAGGACATCGATAGCGCCTCCACAGGAGAGCCCCACCGACCAGGCTTCCGCATCACTTATCCCATAGGACGGATTGCGGATGACAGCCGAACCGCTGAGCACAGCCTCCATCTCCACAATGACATCGCCATCCACACAGCCGCTGCTCACCGACCCAGCAACAGCGCCTTCAGCGGTGATAGCCATACGCGTCCCGGCGGGACGCAGAGACGACCCCCTGGTCTCAAGTACTGTGGCGATGGCGATGTCGCTCTTCCCCGCGTCTCGCCAGCGCCTTAGTTCAGCTACGATATCTCTCATCCAGCGTCTCCCGTCACACATACCCTAACGGCCAAGATCCTCACCGGGCCCATCAGGGACTGCTTCGTGGCCCCATCTCGTCGAGCGAATGGTGCCATCGCCGAGAACTCTGACGACCTCGAACCGGACGCGTCCAGCAGCCACAGCTTCGGCCACGCGACGCTGCTCACGCGTCAGCATCGACTTGCCCTGCTTGATGTCGAGAATAACAACCTCGATGTCGCTGCCGTCCGTGTGGTTATCTTTGCAGGCACTGTATCCATCAAAAACGACGTAGTCGATCGGATCACCAAGAAAGCGGGCGTCAGCGGGCCAATAGGTGAAGCCGGGCAGCAGCGGTGCCATTTGCTCCGCCATCTTGCCCTTAAGCACAGCGCGGCTACGGTCCACGGTGCTGCGACGGACGTGCGTCACTTCGGACCGGTGCTGTTCCCGCAACTGCTGAATCTGTCCCTCATAGGCGCGCGCAATGCGCGTTCGCTCGGCGGCTGCGCGAGCTTCATACGTTTCGGAGATCTCCTGACGGATCACGTTTCGATCAATGCGCTCACGGCTGCGCAGCAGACCTGCAGCAATCGCTACGCCTATCACAATCCCCAAGAGAACCCACAAAATATCCATACCAGTGCCTGGCCCTCTCGCAGCTCAGTCCCAGAAGCGGAGTTCGCGCGCGCACACGCGAGCGACAAATCTCCCACTTCCCTCTTCGGCCACGAAAACACCGTCGCGCACCAAGAATTCGCCGCGCCGTAAGGTGCTGACGACCTTGCCCTTGATCGGCATCCCCTCATAGGGACTGTAACCGGCGATCATATGCAGATCATCAGCAGACACGATTCCGTCAGCAGCGGGATCAAAGAGCACCAGATCGGCATCGCCGCCCGGCGCAAGCTCTCCCTTACGCGGCCACAGATTATAGATCTTGGCGGGATTGAGTACCATCATCCGTACCAGGTCAGTCCACTCCATCCGCCCCGCAGCGACGCCGTATGTTGCCATCAGGGGAAGCAACGTCTCGGTGCCGGGCAGCCCCCCGGGCGTCTTGGTGAAGTCGTTGACCGCGAGCTTCTGTGCATTGCGGTAATCACAGTGATCCGTGATCAGCATGTCCACCTGATGCCGCGAGACAGCGGCCCACAGTGCAGCCGACTCAGCCGGACTGCGAAGCGGCGGCTGGAGGATGTAGCGCCAGGGCTCATTCCCCGCATAGACCGATTCGTTCAGCAGCAGATACTGAGGCGCGGTCTCTGAAAAGGCAACCTGCCCAGCTTCGCGCGCAGCCGCCACTTGTTCAGACGCAGAGCCGGTGGAGTTGTGAGCGATCACCACGGGGGCAGCAGCGGCCTTCGCGAGGAAGAGCACTCGGGCGACAGCTTCCTTCTCGGCCAAGGCCGGACGCGCAAAGCCGTGATTGGCCCAGCTGATCCTGCCGGACTGCTCAAGTGATTCGGTCTGAGCCGTGACCAACGCATCATTCTCGCAATGAACCAGGCTGATCAGCCCATAGCGGGCCGCAGCCTCTAGCCAGCGCAAGAGCTTCGCATCATCGGCATAGTAGTTGGGGCGATAGGTAGTGTACATCTTGATGCTTTGGATGCCCAACTCAGGCAGCGCCCCCAGTTCATCCTCCTGGCCAGGCGGCAGGTCGGTGATCATCATATGAAACGCATAGTCGATCACCGAGGGCGCAGCCTCCACGAGGCGATCGGCCAAGGCTTTCTCAAAGCTCTGGCCCGGGGATTGCGTGGCGAAGTCAACCACTGTGGTGATCCCGCCGTATGCCGCTGCGCGGCTGCCCTCAAACCAATCCTCCGCAGTCTGGTGCAGCCCTGTGTCCAGCTGGATGTGCGTGTGCGCATCGATGATCCCCGGCAACACAATCAGGCCCCCGGCATCGATCACCCGGCAGGTCTCCGGCAACAGCAAGTTGGTACCGATCGCCTGAATCTTTCCTTCAGCAATCAAGACATCGGCTGAGATCATCCGCTCAGCTGTGACAAGCGTCCCACCGCGTACCAGGAGCGGCGCTTGTGCCGGTGGCGATAGCAGCTCCGGCGTCCTGGATTCAGCCCCCATTGTATACCCCCTGATCAATAGTACTATGAGTATATGGCAATTTGGGGCTTTTGGTAGCTGTGGCACAGAGTATAATGCGTAGCGTGAATACTCAGAAGCGTCCCCGCCTTACCGCACACCTGACCTTCGGCATCCTCGCCGTTCTCATGGCCTTTGCCATTCGTCTGTGGGGTCTCAATGCGACCTCGCTCTGGTATGATGAGACCTTCGTACTCGTCCACGCACGTGAGGGCATCCTCCGGGCCGCCGCTGGCCTCTTTCGCGAGGACAACGCACTGCCCCTCCATGGGCTGCTGTTGGCAATCTGGATCAGACTGGCCGGAGACCATGAGTTCACGGCGCGCTATCTCTCCGTGCTGTTGGGCACCATCGGTGCGCCGCTGGTGATACGCGTCGGCCGGGCTGTAGGCGCAGGCTTGAGGCACACAGTAGGCTCGGCTGCCGGCAGACCCATATCCGGACTGGGTGCCGGGCTCGCCTATGCAGCCCTCCCCATCCACGTCTACTACAGCCAGGAGGTCCGGATGTATGCCCTGGCTATCCCCCTGGCAGCTGGATTCACCTGGGCCGGATGGCATCTCTTAACAGGGCGTGGCAGCAGAAAGCACGGTGCCGAAGCTGCCTATGTGATCCTGGGGTTTCTGATGATGGCGGCGCACCTCTTCGCCGGGCTTGCGTGGGCGGTGACGGGAATCTGGGGCACGCTCACCCTCTTCCTGACCGGAGATCCCTCGTCCCCGGCGCTCTCTGGGCCCTGGAAGTCACGCTTGAATCGCACCTCG
>CBFCZM010000250.1:0-4783 GCA_965602565.1 uncultured Anaerolineae bacterium | reverse complement strand
GCAGAGTGGGCCAAGAAGAAGAAGCTGCGCTGGATCGGCGTCGACTGCGGCAGCGCCGACCATCCGATGAACACCATCGTCCGCGATTGGATGCCGCGCCAGGCACGCCAGGCCGAGGCCCACTTCCAGAAGACCTACGGCAAGGGGTTGGCCGACGTCTTTGACGACACGAAGTACCAGCTCATGCACATCGAGATGTTCCCAGAGGGCATCATCCACGCGGAGTGCATCGGCGGCGACCTCGATCTGGTGCTAGACCGCAGGGCAGAGGTGGGCTTCTTCCCATGGCGCTTCGTCGATGGCGAGTCCAGCATCGGCCGGTGTGTCGCCTTTGTCGAGGACGACGAGTACGATGCGCTGATGGCCAAGAAGGCAGCGATGCCGCAGACCAAGTTCGGCGACGCCTACGATCCCGCCCACGTCGAGAGCCTGAACACCCAGGTGGCGGCAAGAGCAGAGTCCTGATTGAGAGCCTTCACTCCCTCTCCCATCAGAACGGGAGAGGGAGCAGAGTCCCTTCCGGTCCTCCCCCCGCGGGGGGAGCTAGAGGGGGTGACCACTCACTAAGGAGACAACTATGGCAGTAGATATGGAACTTGAGGCCGTTCTGCGGCCCCCGGAGTGTCCCCAGGCACCCTACCCGGCCAAGGTGATCACACTGGCCAACAGCAAGCGCATGGTGGTACGCGAAGTCACCCGCGACGATGTCCCAACCTTGCTCAAAGCTGTCCACCCGACGCTATTCATCGACAAGGACTACTACAACGTCGTGGGCGCTCGCATCTATTCCGAACTGCTGGCCTGGCAGTACTACCGCGTGCAGAATGAGTTCTGCCTCGTGGGCCAGATCGACGGCATCCTGGTGGGTATGGTCAACAGCCGGATGTACACTGCGGAGACCGGCATGAGCCTGCACACACTGGCCATCGACCGGGGGCTGCGTGTCGGCGCTCACTTGTTCGCCGCGAAGATGGAACACCACATTGAGTACCTCGGGCAGGACGAGGTGCTGATCGTCGCCGAGAGCCCGATCGGTTTTCGGAGGTGGATGATCGAGTACGGGCTGGAGCCAACAACGATCCCGCACGAACTGGGCGGCGCACCGTCGTATCGCCTGACCCGCGATCTGTACTTCGCGAGCAAAGGTCGACTGGTCGTCGGCGACCGCCCCGTGCCGAAGAGACTGATGGCCGTCGCCGAGAAAGAGATCATTGTCGCGGACGAGGCCACAATCCGCGAGAAGATTGTCGGATTGAGGGGGAGGTAAGCCATGAGAGACGTCGCTATCATAGGCGTGGGGATGATCCCCTTCGGTCGTCGGGACCAGGACAGCCTGGTCGATATGCTCGCCTATGCCTCCCTCAAGGCATTGGATGACGCCCGGCTGGGCGACAAAGCTGTAGACGCCGTCTACGTCGCCAATATGGGTGGCGGCATCCTACAGCACCAGACGGCCATCGCCAGCGCCCTGGTCGATCGCCTGAGCCTACTCCCTGCAGCTGCCGACACTGTTGAGAACGGCCCGGCCTCCGGGGCCTCGGCGGTGAAGAACGGTGTCCTGGCCGTGGCCTCGGGCTACTACGATGTGGTGCTCGTGGCCGGGGGCGAGAAGATGCGCGAGGTCACCGGATGGCGAGCCACGGATTTCGTCGCCACCCTCACCCACCCAGAAGTCGAATACCCCTACGGCATCACGCTGCCGGGGATGGCTGGGATGTTCATCCGTCTCTACATGGAGAAGTACGGCCTCACCCGCGAGATGCTGGCAGCGGTCGCGATCAAGAACCAGGCCGTGGGCATCCTGAATCCCTATGCGCACGTGACGATGGCCATCACGAAGGAAGGCATACTTGACAGCCCACACAGTGTGGTCAACAACCCCACAGTTGCCGATCCACTGCATCTGTACGATGCCTGTCCGGTCAGTGATGGTGCAGCGGCGGTGCTGCTTTGCCCACTGGAGATGGCGGAGAAACTGACCCGGCACACACCCGTGGTGATTGCTGGATTCGGCCAGGCGACAGACACGCATACACTGCAGGAACGCGAGGATCCCACCGATCTCAAGGCGGTGACCCTGGCGGCGCAGCAGGCGTTCGCGATGGCAGGCATCGGGCCGGAGGACATCGACGTGGCAGAACTCCACGACGCCTTCACGATACTGGAGGTGGCGGAGAGCGAGCACGTGGGCTTCTTCAAGAAGGGCGAGGGCGGCAAAGCGGCCCTCGCCGGCAAGACGAAACTCGGCGGCGAGATACCGATCAACGTCTCTGGTGGTCTGAAGGCCAGGGGGCACCCGGTGGGTGCGACGGGCGTCGCACAGGTGGTCGACATCACCTGGCAGCTGCGTCACGAGCTGCCCGAGGATCGGCAGGTCGCGGACGCTACGTACGGCCTGACGGTGAACTTCGGCGGCTTTGGCAACAATGTCCTATCGCTGATCCTAAAGCGGTCTGCTGAGAACGAGGTGATGTCGTGAGCGAAATCAAGATCACCGGCTACAAGTGCAAGGCCTGCGGTCGCGTCCACTATCCCAGGCACGAGCGGTGCCTGACGTGCAAGGGACGCGATTTCGAACCGCTGAGCCCGGCAGGGAACGCCAGGTTGTTGGCCTACACACAGATCTTCAACCTGCCCTGGGGGTTCGATGAGCGCTTTCTCATCATCGGCGTGGGCGAGTTCGAGAACGGGATCAAAGCGATGGGACAGATCAAGGCCGGCTCTCTGGACAGGATCAAGACTGGGATGGAGCTCAAACCCAGCTGGGAGCCTGTCCGCCATCAATACGGAGATCCGGTCTACGGACTGAAATTCGAACCACTGTGAATGACGTCACACGCCTAGTCGACAGGGAAGAGGCGGTGTGGCCGGCATCCTCCTCGATCTCATCTTCCTCTTCGAACCCATCGGTAAATCCGGGATCGAGGTCCCTGGCGCAGAATAGGTTCGCAAACGGAGGCCAGGCAGCCGCCTGGCCTCCGGTGTCTCCGGAGTCTCCGGCGTCGAACGGTAACTGAGGCCGAGGCCACCCCAGAGCCACTCTTCAGCTCTGCGCCTTCCTCAACACCAGTTGCCACGATTCCAGAGGTATCCCGTCTAGGAGGTGTGCACGATGCAGCCATTCGACTATCACCGTCCCAAGACCTTCGAAGAAGCTTTCGGGCTTCTCTGCCAACCAGACAGAACGGCCGTGGCGATTGCCGGGGGAACCGACGTGATTCCTCAGAGACGTGACCGCGACCGTGTCGCCGGCCGCGACGGCCGGCCGGATCTGGTCGTGGATGTCAAAGACCTGCCCGGTGTGCGAGATCTGGTCCTCAGAAGCATGGCTCCCTGCTGCGGCAAGGGGCCGGACGAATGCCTCTACGTGGGTGCAGCCGTTCGCATGAACGAGATCGCACGATCCAACCTGGTACAGGATCACTGGCCGATCCTGGCGGATGCGGCAGCCTCGATAGGAAACGAGCAGATCCGCAATCGCGCCACCATCGGCGGCAACATCTGCACGGCATCGCCCGCCGCCGACACCGCCCCGGCCCTCTACGTGCTGGAGGCTTCCGTCTTCCTCAGGGGGCCACGCGGAGACCGGTGTCTGCCGGTGGCCAAGTTTTTCACCGGACCCAAGCAGAATGCGCTGAAGCACGGTGAGCTCGTCGTCGGGCTCCTGATCCCTTGCCTAACCGCCGGCACGTTGAGTTACCACGAGAAGCTGAGCCGCCGCAAAGCCGGCGATCTGTCCATCGTCAGCGTCGCCGTAGTGGCGCCCCGATCTGCCGGAAGCACAGCCTGGCGGCTTGCACTGGGTGCGGTCGGACCGACCCCGGTCCGCGCCCCCGAAGCCGAGGCGATCCTGGCAGGGGGCCATGACGATGAAGCCATCGACCTGGCAGCAGCCTCTGCCTACGGCTGCTGCTGCCCCATCGGCGACATCAGGTCCGGCCTGGAGTATCGCCGGGCAATGGTGGTCAACCTGACGCGCAAGGCCATCCGGGCCGTCATCGCCCAACTACCGCAGGCATAGGGAGGTACGTCATATGCTGCACGAAATCACCCTGACCGTCAACGGGGATCAATACACTGTCGCTGTGCCGTCCCACCAAACGCTGCTCCAGGTCCTCCGTGAGGACCTGGGGATCACCAGCCCCAAACGCGGCTGTGAGAACGGCGAATGCGGTGCCTGCACCGTCGTGATGGATGGTCTACCGGTCAACTCCTGCATGGTTCTGGCCCCAGAGGCCGATGGCGCCGTCATCGAGACCACCGAAGGGTTGAGCAAGGACGGCAACCTGCACCCCCTCCAGCAGGCCTTCATCGACCACAACGCCGTCCAGTGCGGCTTCTGCACCCCGGGTATGCTGATGTCGTCCAAGGCCCTCCTCGATCGCGTCCCGCACCCCTCCGAGGACGAGATACGCTATGCCTTGGTCGGCAACCTGTGCCGTTGCACCGGCTACGTACGGATCGTGGCGGCGGTGAAGGATATGGCGGAAAGAGAATAGGGAGGTCAACATGCCAACCTCGACACCCAATCCCGTCGGCAAGAGCGTGCCTCGCGTCGACGCATTCGACAAAGTCACAGGGGCAGCCAAGTTCGTGGATGATATGGCGTTCGGACCCGGGCTGCTGTACGGGAAGATCGTCCACAGCCCCATCGCCCACGGGCTGATCAAGAAGATCGATGTGACAGAGGCTCTGGCCCTGCCCGGCGTGAGAGCCGTCGTCACCGGCCAGGACAACCCCACGCCGCTGGGCCTCTACCTCAAGGATCGCTTCATCTTCGCCT
>CBFCZM010000249.1:0-4785 GCA_965602565.1 uncultured Anaerolineae bacterium | reverse complement strand
GGCTTCGGCACTGGACCGGCAGTTGTATGATGAGGGCGTGCGGGCGTATATGACTGTGCCCCTGATGGCCCAGGATATGCTCGTGGGGACGCTGAATCTGGAGCATCCTGTCGACCGGGTGTTCACGCCTGAGCATCTTGATGTCGCCTCTCAGATTGCTGCTTCGCTGGCCGTGGCACTAGAGAGCGCGCGGCTCTATGCATCGGCACAGCAGGAACTTGCAGAACGCAAGATGGCGGAAGCCGCTCTGAGGGAGAGCGAAGCCACTCTGCGCCAGAAAGCCGAGGACTTGGTGGAGCGCAATGCAGAGTTGGATGCGTTCGCACATACGGTGGCTCATGACCTCAGGACGCCACTGTCGCTGTTGACGGGGTACACGAGCTTCCTGGAAGCCCCGGACGTAGTCAGGAAGCCTGAGGATACGGCAATGTGTATCAGTGCCGTCGGTCAGAGCGCGCGCAAGATGGGGAGCATTATAGATGAGCTGCTTCTGTTGGCGAGCGTGCGTAAGGTGGACGACGTGACCCGCACGCCATTGGATATGGAGGCCATGGTCTTCGATGTGCTGCAACGCCTAACTGATCTGACAGAGTCTCACAAGGCTGAGGTCGTGTTGCCGGACATCTGGCCTATTGCGTGGGGATATTCCCCCTGGGTTGAGGAGGTTTGGGTCAACTACATCAGCAATGCTGTGAAGTACGGGGGCTCTCCGCCGCGAGTTGAGCTTGGTGCTACGGTGATCAGCATTGATGAGAACGACGACAACGCTCCCAACATCATACGCTTCTGGGTGAAGGATAACGGTGACGGATTGTCCGAGCAGCAGCGTGCACGGCTTTTCATTCCCTTCGAGCGACTGGAGCAGCCCCGTGTGAAGGGATACGGTCTGGGACTCTCTATCGTCCAGCGGATCATGGAGAAGCTGGGTGGTGCATCGGGTGTCGAGAGCTCTGACCGCCCAGGCGGGGGGAGCATATTCTACTTTGAGCTTCCGGAGGCTGACATTTAGGCGGTCAGCTCCCTGCTGTTCTGGTGACAGCACCCAGGCTGTGGGCGAGCCCATTGCCCGGTTGTTTCTGTACTGCAGCCGGCCACGGGTAACAGCAGTCACCGCCGTCAGGCGAGGGTTCGGCTTTCCAGGTCCACAATCTACCCAACAGTGGCTACCGATGAGTACGCCCTCTGGACTTCGGGCGAGTCGGTTGCCCTCACGTCTGCCGAGTGCCATCCAGTCCAGTTGTGTCTTGCGGGCTGCCTCCACGGTTCCCCTCTCTCGCTGACAGGAGATCTGTTCTATCAAGAGCCGAATCGCCTGGCGTGTCACTATCCAGACCGCAGGTCAAAGGACATGGGCTTGCGCCGTCCTCTGCTGCTCCTATACTAGAGGAAACACACGCCGGGAGCCCTATCGTGGACCTTGATTTCAGGATGAAGCAGGGACGTCCCCGGGAGTATGGCCTTCGACCCGTGCCCGGCTTTGCGGACGAAGGGGCGGCCCTGGCTGCTGCGGCCCTTGACGAACTGCGGGCGCGGGTGATTGACCAGATCGAGGATCTGCCGTGGGAGGCGCTTACGTTCGTGCCGCAAGGTACCACACTCGCCATCGGTGCCTTGGTGGCGCATCTAGTGTGGGCCGAAGTGGGCTGGATTGAGCGCATCACGGGAGTCAGGGCGCCCCCAGACCTTCGCGTGGTAGTGGATGCGGCGGGTCGTGCGGTGCCGGCAGGTGAGCAGGTGATCCCCAACCTTGGTGCCGAAGCCCTGGTGTCGCTATGCGGGCGCGTGCGTGAGGAGCTGACGCTTCCGGCACTCGCCGGGCTGACTGACATCGAGGCCGAACTCTCCGACGAGGATGGGCCAATGGCACCCCGCGCCGTCCTGATGCACCTCATCTGGCACTGGACCTACCACTCGGCCCACATCGGTCTGATCCGTGAGCTGTGGGGGAGCGGGTATGCGTGGACGTTTGGGGGGATGGCGTGAAGGCAGCTAGAAGTCGGGGCGTGGGTTTGCACCCGTATGGCCACTCACGATTCACCATTCAGGGCTGCCGGTGCGGAGCGGCCACGTCAGGAAACGTCAGGAGGGCATCTGAATCGTGAATGGTGAATCGTGGCAGTTGACTGTGAGATGACGGTCCACGTGAGACCGTGGCTTCTGATCCGGGTCGATATTTCCGAGTGACCCTCAATCGCAGTAACACCGGAGGACATACCATGATCGATCTCAAGCAATACGAAGTCTGGTTTGTGACGGGCAGTCAGCATCTGTATGGTGAGGAGACGCTCACACAGGTGGCGGCGGACGCGCAGAAGATCTCCGCGGGGTTGGGCGCGT
Source organism: uncultured Anaerolineae bacterium (assembly GCA_965602565.1). GTDB lineage: Bacteria > Chloroflexota > Anaerolineae > B4-G1 > SLSP01 > PWVB01. The sequence continues at coordinate 2,448 of CBFCZM010000249.1, read as the reverse complement.
CGGGCACGTTAGCGGTCAGGCTGGTCTTCAAGCCCGTGGTGAAGTCGGCAGGTGACATCGCCGAGGTCTGCGCTGCGGCGAATGTGGATCCAGCGTGCATCGGTTTGGTCACGTGGATGCACACATTTTCTCCGGCGAAGATGTGGATCGCGGGCCTGAGTATGCTGCAGAAGCCCTTTGTCCACCTGCACACGCAGTATAATCGCGACATTCCGTGGTCGGACATTGATATGGACTTCATGAACCTGAATCAGTCGGCGCACGGCGGGCGGGAGTTCGGTTTCATTGGCACGCGGATGCGGAAGGCGCGCAAGGTGATTGTCGGGCATTGGCAAGATTCTGAGGTCCGGTCCGAGCTGGACACCTGGGTGCGCGCGGCAGCGGCGTGGAGCGATATGCGAAGCGCCAAGTTTGCGCGTTTCGGTGACAATATGCGCGAGGTCGCCGTGACCGAGGGTGACAAGGTATCAGCACAGATCACGTTTGGCTACTCGGTTAACGGATATGGTCTGGGCGATCTGGTCGCCTTTGTCGATGCAGTCACCGATGCTGAGATCGATGCTGTAGCTGCCGACTATGAGGGCCAATACCGGATCGTGCCGGCACTGCTGAATGAGGGCGCACAGCGATCCTCGCTCCGAGATGCTGCCCGTATCGAGCTGGGTATGCGCGCCTTTCTGGTGGACGGTGGGTTCAGTGGTTTCACGACCACCTTCGAGAACCTGACCGGTCTCGAGCAGCTGCCGGGGCTCGCCGTACAGCGGTTGATGGCCGAGGGCTATGGCTTCGGTGGTGAGGGCGATTGGAAGACCGCGGCCCTGGTGCGCGCTATGAAGGTGATGGGCGCGGGCTTGGAGGGTGGATGTTCCTTCATGGAGGACTACACGTACCACCTGGAGCCGGGGAACACGAAGGTGTTGGGCGCGCACATGCTTGAGGTCTGTCCTTCCATCGCTGCCGACCAGGTTGCTATGGAGATCCACCCGTTGGGTATTGGCGGCAAGTCCGACCCGGTGCGCTTGGTGTTCGATGTCGCCGAAGGTCCTGGTGTGAACGCATCCGTCATCGATCTGGGCGACCGGTTCCGTATGCTGGTTAACCCCTGTGATGTGGTGCCCGCCGACGCCCCGTTGCCCAAGCTGCCGGTCGCGCGTGTGGTCTGGGTGCCCAAGCCGGATCTCAAAGTCGCAGCCACGGCGTGGATTCTCGCCGGCGGTGCGCACCATACGGGCTTCAGCCAGGTTCTGACTTCAGCTCACCTGGCAGACTTCGCCGAGATGGCCGGCATCGAGTGTGTCATGATTGATGATGGCACGGAGATCCCGGCGTTCAAGAATGAGCTCCGCTGGAACGCCGTGTATTACCGGCTGATGGCGGGGGTGTAGCACGATAAAGCGAGAAAGCGAGGGAGCGAGAAAGAGAAATACTGATAGGGCGATCAAGCGTGTTGAGGGTGGCCGGACTAGCGAGGCACAGGCTGCTACGGACCTCGCTCAGACTCTTGGTTGTGGGCCCGGGTTGGGATTCTCTCCGATTCGTCTACTAGCTCTGTCGCTTGATCGCATTCTCGCTGTATCATACCTATGAAAGCGATCCCATGAAAGCCATCCTACTTAGGGAACCCTGTGTACTTGAGCTTGTTGAGATCCCGCGGCCGAAGCTGACGTCGCCGGAGCAGGTGCTCATTGAAGTCAATGCTTGCGGCATCTGCGGGAGCGACCTGCGCTACTACGCGGGCGAGAATCCCTGGGCGCTGCACACGCTGGGTCGGCACGTTGACAATCCGCCCAACATGCTGCTGGGGCACGAGTTCTCGGGTGTTGTGGTGGAGGTCGCCAGCCGTCAGTACGAGCACTTGATGGGGCGCCGCGTGGGAGCACAGGCGTTTCGTACGTGTGGTGTGTGCGACCTCTGTCGTTCCGGGCACGAGAACCTCTGCGAAGATACGCTGCATATTGGCCACGCGCAGGGGTGGGGGGCGATGTCCTTCTATCCCGGCGCCTACGCCGAGTATTGCATAGCTTGGGCTGATCTGCTGCATCCCATGGCCGATCACGTAAACTTTGAAGAAGAAGCTCTTCGTGATTTCCTCGGCGTGGCTGTGCATGCGGTCGGGCGGACTGACCTGATGCCGGGCGGCACCGTGCTCTGCATCGGCGGCGGTCCGGTGGGCCTCAGCATCGCGCAGGTTGCGCGCGTCAGGGGAGCTGGCCGGGTTATCGTCTCCGAACTCTCGCCTGTTGCTCAGCGCGTCGTTGCGCAGTATCCGGGTTTCGAGTCACAAGATCCCACCGAGGTGGATCTCGTGGACGCGATCGGTCCGGCGACCTGCGCCGCGGTTTTCGACACCGTGGGCTCACCTGAGACGGTGGCGCTGGGGCTCAACGTGCTGACCGCGGCCGGCACCTACGTCAATCTGGCTGTGCACGACACGATGCTCTCCATGAA
>CBFCZM010000248.1:0-4786 GCA_965602565.1 uncultured Anaerolineae bacterium | reverse complement strand
CTCAACGGGGATCTCATCCTCGGCGACAGCATCACCCTCATCCCGGACATCGGCATCCGCTTCGCCGCGCCCGATAGCCGTCAAGCGTGCCATCGTCTTGCGACCTAAAACGGTATTCCGGAGATTGTTACCCATCGGAGAGTCGAGCTCAAGATCGCTCTCAGTCATCTGACCCGCCATGCCGAGCTGTTCCAGGAAATCGGAGTACTCTTTCACGATTTCATCGTCGCTGACGTCAATCGACTCGGCGAGAGCGAACTGACGCAGTGCCAGGGATTGCTTGACCCGAGCCTCCGCTTGAGGCGTCGCCTCCTCGCGGAATTGCTCGATCGTCCGGCCCTCCAGGCGCAACGCGTCCTCCAGCAACATCTTGTTCTGGCGTTGAATCCGCTGCGAGGTCTCCTCAGCAATATCATCCAGGGTATCCGACACCATCTGCGGTGGATAGCTGGAGGCCGCCATCTCGACCAGCCTGGCAATCATCTGGTCACGGTAGACAGACTCGGCCTGTTCCTTCTTCTGCGCCAGGATACGATCGGTGACATCCTGCTTGAGTTCATCGAAGCGCTCGAACGATCCTACAGTGCTGGCCAGAGCATCATCCAATTCAGGCAACGTGCGCTCGAACACCTGCGTGACTCTGACCATGAACTCGGCATCGGCGCCCTGCAGGTCCGGGTCTTCCATTGACTCGGGCAGAGCCAGGCTAAGTGCGTTGTCCTCTTCGGTGGTCATGCCGACCAAAGCTGCAACAAACTCCGGCGAGAAGAACGGGCGCTCGTCCGAGAGCACAACCTCAATATCCTCCTCGTCAATGATGACGTCATCGCCGACGGTAGCATGCACATTGATCCGTAGCTCATCACCCATCTCTGCTACACGGTCCACGGGCTCCAGAATCGCGTGCTCTTCGCGAACCTGCGCCAATACCTGCTCGATCTCCTCGTCGGAGACCGTCGCTTCTGCCCAATCCTCGCGCAGGCTCTTGTAGTCGCCCAGATCAACGACGGGCTCCAGAGGGATGCGAATCTTGAAGGTGAGTGGTGATGGCTGCATATCCACAAATTCGCCGAGGCCGTAGGGCGAGATCTTAGCAGCGTCGAGGATCTCCGAGTAGGACTCGTCCAACAGCAACTCAGCGGCTTCCTGCACTACGGCGGTTTCGCCGACGTACTGCAAGACCTTGGCGTAGGGTGCTCGGCCCTGACGGAACCCGGGGATGTTCAACTCACGCGAGATCTTCCGGGCAGAGCGGCGCTTGGCGCCATCCACCACTTCATCCTCGAAGACCACATCGAGGAGTACTTCATGAGAATCGAGAAGCTCTTTCTTGACTTCGAACACGTACGTACCTCCCATTATGAGTCCGCAGATTATAGCATACCCCCGACGGAACACCAGTCCTTGTCGGTCGCGGGAAAGCATATAGGTGTTTGACAATACTCAGACGTGATGTTAAAATGCAATTGTTTGAAGTAAACCTCTCTTATTCATACCATTCGAGACGTGCGCCGGAATCGGGCGCCCCGCGGAGAGAGCGACCATGCAAGATACAAGGCAGCAGATCTTGGAGATCATGAAGCGCCACGGCGAGGTCACCGTCCAGGAACTGAGCGACGAGCTTGAACTCACCAGCGTAACCGTTCGCCATCACATCGAGATCTTGCGCTCGGAAGGTTACATCTCCGTCCCCGAAGTACGGCGCTCCAACCGCCCAGGCAGACCACGCTACGTCTATCGCCTGACATCCACCGCTGCAGACCTGTTCCCCAACAACTACAGCGGACTGGCGTCCGCGCTGTTGGGGTCAATCGATGAATGTATGGAGCCGCGGGAACGCGAGGTGTTGCTGGAGCGCGCGGCTGAGCGCATTGCCGCACGCGCCGGGGACCTACCGTCCGACCCGGCTCAGCGTGTTGAGAGCGTGGTCACTTTCCTGAACCAACAGGGCTATGTCTCCCGATGGGAGAAAATGGCAGAGAAGGCCAGTTGCTGCACAATCTACATCAGCAGTTGTCCCTACTTCCACGTGAGTCAGACCCACGGGGGGACGTGCCAGATCGATCGCCATATGCTGCAGCTGTTGGCCGGGCCGGATGTGGACGTGCAACACGTCACGAATGAGGCCAAGCAGGGCGGACTGTGCGTCTACGTACTGGACTGGCTCGAAGGCCCCTGAGTCTTAGCCCCAACGACACCCAACGGTGTGCTGCCGCACCGGACCCTCATACGACAACGGCCCGGGAAGTCCCGGGTCGTTTTGCCTGTCAGCTCTGCTCGCCGCAGCCCTAGCCGATAGTCCACAGCTCCTCTTGCTGCGCACCCAGGTAGTGAGCACCATCGGGTTCTACAACGACGTCTTCCTCACGGCTCACATATCCCCGATCGGCGACCGCCACACCCAGCTCGATCGCGAGAACATTGCCAGCCTCGATCACGCCCTCAATGGATGTGCCGTAGCGCTCCCACTTTGGTCCCAAGACGGTAGCACCATCATGAGCGGTCCGACCGATATGGTGGCCAAACGCATGCATAAACTCCGGGTACCCGTCCGCAACAAGGCTCTGACGAGCTGCGGCATCGACTTCCCATCCCCGTGCGCCGGGCCTCAACGCAGCACGCCCGGCTTCCAGCGCCCGTGTCACAGCGTCCCAGGCCTCGGTGACATCCGCAGGCACCGGTTCGCCCGGCTCTGCACGCAGGTACCACGTCCGCTGCAGGTCCGCCACAAAGCCCTGGAGCGAGAGGCCGAAGTCAATGTGCACGAGATTGCCGGGCTTGGCGCGCAACCCCGTCGGCATCCCGTGGCCGAAGGCGCTCTCCAAACCCACCGTCACGTGCGGGCAGTTGTCCCAATCCCAACCGGTCCCGTAGTTGTTCCGGGTTGCGTAGGCGTGCAGGACGTCAGCGATTTCCAGATCCGAGATGCCGGGTCGGATGACCTCGTGCAGTTCCGCAATCGCGCGCTGGGTCTCCACAACGGCAGCCTTAATCAGACCGATCTCCGTCGTCGTCTTCCGACCCCGCAGCGCACCAATGATGGACTCCGCCGATACGAGTCGGGAGGCATGGGGCGTTCCCGCAAGGGCCTTGTTGAGGAGCCGATATAGACCGTGAGTCAGGCCGTCGGCCGCCGGGTCATTGTCGGAGGTATTGATGGCGATGTTGGCCGGATCAAGGGACCGGATCGCCTGAGTCAGAGCCGGCAGAAAGGCCTGGTCGTAGGTCACCACGTTGTCATAGGCCCCCAGTTGCTCGAAGTTCGTCGCATCAAAGCGCCCCACGATCGCCGTGCAACTGCCGTCTCGGCGGATAAGCAACCCGGACAACCAGGTCAGATCGAAGCCCAGGATCAGGTCTAGTACCGGATCCTTGACCTGCGACGTCTCACGCACTAACGTCAGCCACAGATCAGTATCCATCTCATTCAGGATGTTGACTGCCTGCGCAATCTTCTCGCGAACGATTCTTGCCATCTCAGTAGGTGAGGCCATCAAGCCCATCGTCCCATCATAACTCGTCACCGGTCAGCCGGCGATACAGAGCCTCGAACTCCTCGTCGGAATAGTAGTAGATCACCACACGCCCCTGCTTCTGGCCGTGCCTGACGCGGACTCGGGTCCCCAGCGCAGCCTGGAAGCGCTCCTCCAACACCCGGATATGCGGGTCCTCGGGCTCGGCAGCCGGTGGCTCCGGGGCCTCAGCTTGACCACGCAACCGGCGCACCAGGGCCTCGGTCCCTCTGACGGTCAATTCCTTCGCCAAGACCGTCTGCAGCGCCGCCGCCTGCGCCTCGGGCGTCTCCAGGCCCAGCAGTGCGCGTCCGTGGCCTTCCGTGATCTCCGCGTCAAGCAGTGCTTGCTTGACGCCCGGGGCCGCGCTCAACAAGCGCATCACGTTGTTCACAGCGGGACGGCTCTTTCCCACCCTGCGGGCGACCTCGGACTGCGACAAGCCGAACTCCTCGACGAGATGGTGATAGGCCTGCGCCTCTTCCAACGGGTTCAGGTCAGCGCGTTGGATATTCTCCACCAGAGCCAGCTCCAGCGTCTTCTGAGGCGCCGCCTCCTTGACAATCACCGGGACCGTTTCCAGCCCGGCCAACTGCGACGCGCGCCAGCGCCGCTCCCCCGCAATCAGCTGATATCCGCCCGTGGGCAAGCTAGTGACGACAAGGGGCTGAATCACCCCATGCTCGCGGATCGAATCCGCAAGTCCACCCAGACTGGTCTCGGTCAGCTCCGTCCGGGGCTGATGCGGATTGGGCACAATCGTATCCACCTCTACCTGCAGCAGCCCATCCGAAGCCGAGTCTTCGGCGGGGATCAACAGATCCAGACCACGGCCCAGCCCCCGTCTTGTCATAACGGTCCTTTCTCAAGAACAGCCACGTCGCACCCGGACGACCCTGCCTATCTGGGTGATCTACGTGGCCGGCAACGCATGCTCAACTCCCGAATTATAGCATCGCACATCTGCCTGCCAAGCGAAGGTGAGTCAGTGGCACTGCTGACGTTAGCAGCCAGAATCGCTTCCATTCTGTCCTTCTTCTGGCGGCTGTTCCCCAGTATCAGAACCCTGGATGCGGCCAGAGGAATCACTCCTGCCGGCTATGCGAAGAACCTGGGGATCACGGGAGGCCGGTTTCATCGGAGCTTCTGCCGTGGCAGAGGTCTGGTCGTTATTGGGAGGATTGGGTGGGCAAGACCCACCCAATCTCCTGGAGAACTGAATCACGGAAGCAGGCAGCTTGGTGACGACAAGAAACTGAATCACCCCATGCTCG
>CBFCZM010000247.1:0-4791 GCA_965602565.1 uncultured Anaerolineae bacterium | reverse complement strand
GAGGTCGCTAATCTGGATGTCTCGGGTGCGGTCGATCCGGCGCTGCCGTTGGGCAGGCCTCTGCTGATCAGGGCGCCGGATGTGTTGGGGGCTATGCAGCAGGCTGCGGCCTGGTGGCGGCAAGAGCTGGATGTCCGCGTGATTGCGGTGACGGGCAGCGTCGGCAAGACGACGACGAAGGAAGTCGTAGCGCAGGTGCTCTCGCGCCACTATGAGGTTTCTTGCAGCAAGCGTTCGTTCAACAATGAGATTGGGCTGCCGCTCACGTTGCTCGAACTGACGGATGCTTCTGAGCGCGTGGTTGTGGAGATGGGGATGTACGTGCGCGGGGATATCCGTTTTCTCGCTGATATTGCGAAGCCCGATGTCGGGATTGTCACGAACGTGGAGCCCGTGCACGCAGAGCGCGCGGGAAGCATCGACGAGATTGAGCTTGGCAAGCGAGAACTACCGGAGTCACTTCCGTTCGCGCCAGATGGCGTGGCCATACTGAACTATGACGATCCCCGTGTGCGGGACATGGCCAGACATACGCAGGCCCGGACCTTGCTGTACGGGCTTTCGCCGGAGGCCGATCTGTGGGCCGACGACGTGGAAGGGCTCGGTCTGGACGGTCTCCGGGCCACGCTTCACCACGGCGGTGACGCTGTGGCGGTGACCGTGCCGCTGCTGGGCCGGCACAGCATCTATGCGGTGCTCTGCGGCGCGGCGGCTGGGCTGGTTGAGGGGCTGAATTGGGAAGAGATTGTCGCAGGGCTGCAGGGACTGGAAGATCCGCTGCGCCTCCAGATTGTTCAGGGCGCCGACGATGTGTTGATCATTGACGATGTGTACAACTCGAGCCCCCCCTCGGCACTCGCGGCCTTGGATCTGCTGGCCGACCTCGACGGACGCAAGGTGGTTGCACTGGGCGATATGCTGGAGTTGGGGGACTACGGCCGCGATGGGCACTTCCGGGTCGGTCGCCGTGCAGCCGAGGTCGCCGCGGAGTTGGTCGTCGTGGGCGAATTGGCCGTGATGATCGGTGAGGGCGCGGTGCAGTGTGGGTTCCCGGCCGCTCGTGTACACACAGCAGCAGACAGCGAGGCGGCAATTGAGGTAGTGTCATCGCTGCTGCAGCCTGGGGATGTGGTCCTGGTGAAGGGATCGCGTGGCGTGAAGATGGAGCGGATCGTGGATGCACTGAAGCGTGGTGATCCGGACGACGAGGCTGTGGACGGATGAACCAGGACGCCGGCACTGCTGTGATCCTGGGTCTGGCCCGTCAGGGCAAGGCCTTGGCGCGCTTCTACGCGGAGCGCGGCACACGCGTGATCGTGTCGGACAGCCGCTCTGCTGAGGCCCTGCAGCCGGCGATGGCGGACCTGGCGGATCTGGGCCTGGAGTACGCTCTCGGTGGGCATCCGCTGTGTCTTCTGGATGGGTGTACTGTGCTCTGCCCCAGCGGAGGGGTCCCATTGGACCTCGCGATTGTTCAGGAGGCAGGCAATCGAGGAATCCGGCTCAGCAACGATGCGCAGGAGTTCCTGGTGCGCTGTCCCGCCCCGGTGGTGGGGATCACCGGATCGGCGGGCAAGACGACGACGACGTCCCTGGTGGGCAAGATGTTGGATGCTTCCGGCTTTGCCACGCGGGTCGGCGGCAATATCGGGAATCCTTTGATTACCGACCTGGCCGAGATTGCGCCAACGGATCGGGTGGTGATGGAGTTGTCCAGCTTCCAGTTGGAGTTGATGACGGCGAGCCCGCATATCGCGGGGGTGCTCAACATCACGCCCAACCATCTGGACCGCCACAAGACGATGGACGCCTACATTGCGGCGAAGCGCAACATCGTCGCGCATCAGACCGGCGCGGACATTGCTGTGCTGGGGTACGATGAGCAGAATGCGCGGGCGTTGGCCGCTGCGACACCGGCGGATGTGCGCTATTTCAGCGGCGAGACCGAGGTGGCGGTCGGGGCTTTCCTGCGGGGGGAGCGTCTGATGCTGCGCCGGAACGGTGACGAGGTCGCGGTCGTGGCACGCGGCGACCTGCGGTTGCGCGGCTTCCACAATGTAATGAATGTGCTGGCCGCGATCGCGCTGGCTGACGCGACAGGGGCCAACCTGGAGGGGATGCGCCGGGCAATCGCGACGTTCACCGGCGTGCCTCATCGTTTGGAACCTGTGCGGCAGCTTCGGGGGACATCGTGGATCAACGATTCGATTGCGACGGCACCGGAGCGGGTTCTGGCCGCTTTGGATTCCTTTGATGAGCCGCTTGTCTTGCTTGCCGGGGGACGTGACAAGGACCTGCCCTGGGAACGGTTTGCTGAGCGGGTCGTCGAGCGCGTGCGTCTCCTGGTGCTCTTCGGTGAGGCGACTCCGCTAATCGAGGAACACGTGGCCACCGCAAGGGCAGCTGCGCGCGCCTCGGGGGCGCCCGAGGTGCTTGAGGACGTGGTAATGGCAGGCACGCTGCAGCGTGCCGTGGAGGTCGCGGCCGATCGGGCCCTACCGGGGGATGTGGTTTTGCTCTCGCCGGGAGGGACCAGCTTTGATGCATTCCGTGATTTTGCGGAGCGCGGTGTGAGATTCCGCGACTGGGTCAACCAACTCTGAGAGTTGGCCAACTCCTGGAGTTGGCCAGCTCCAGGAGCGGAGAGATCGTCTCAATTGCAGCGGGCGCATAGCGCAAGGGTTGCTGAACTGACGAAGGGGTAGGTTACGATGTCAAAGCGGAAGACCCAGAGCTACGAGTTCGACGGCGTCCTGTTGGGCGTCGTGGTCATCTTGTTGATCTACGGGTTCCTATCCCTGTACAGCGCGACGTTCTATGTAGGGGACATCCTGTGGCACAAGCAACTCGTCTGGATCGGGGTCTCCGTTGTTGCGGGTTTTGTAGCGTTCAGGGTTCCCTATCCTGTCTGGAAGAAGCTGGCGCCCGCGCTGATGACCGTGAACCTCTTGCTGCTGTTGGCTACGGTGCTGTTTGCGCAGCCATCTCTGGGCGCCACACGTGGATTGGTGGATCTCTCTGAGAGCACCCGCGATGTGGGAAGCCTGTTCGGGCTGGGCAGCTCGATACAGCCGGGCGTTATGGCCCGACTTGTGGCTGTGATCTACATCGCGGCCTGGCTGGCGTCAAAGGGCGACCAGCTGAACCAGGTGAACTACGGTCTTTTCCCATTCGGCATCATCATCGGTTTGGTCGCTGGGCTGGTGATGCTGCAGCCGGATCTGAGCACTGCTCTGTTGATCGCCGCGACCGGCGTGGCGATGTTCTTCTTCGCCGGCGGTGATCCGATCCAGATCTTTCTATCACTGATCATCGGTGGCGGGACCTTCGGTGTCCTGGCATGGAACATGCCGCATGCACGGGAGCGTCTTGAGACCTACGTCCAGTCGCTGACCAACCCGGAGGCGATGACCTACCAGATACGACGATCGGTGCAGGCCATCAGCCAGGGCGGAATCTTCGGCGAGGGATTGGGGAGCGGGCGTATGAAGTTTGGGTACCTGCCTGTTACCTGGACGGATAGCATCTTCGCCGTGGTCGGCGAGGAGGGCGGGCTGATCGCCTGTCTGTTGGTGTTGGCGCTTTTCACTGTGTTCGCCTATCGTGGATATCGGGTGACGCTGAGCACACCGGACGCCTTCGGGTCACTGGTGGCTTTTGGGATCACGACGATGGTGCTCACGGAGGCGCTGATGAACGTCTTGGTCATGACGGGGCTCTTCCCGCCCACGGGCACAGCGCTGCCCTTCTTTAGCTACGGGGGCACGCAGATGTTGATGACGCTGGCCGGCGTCGGGCTCATACTCGGCGTATCGCGCGGCCGGCCCAAGGGAGACTGGAATGCGGCTATGGATCGTTGGTGGCGGAACGGGCGGGCACGTCTATCCCGCTCTCGCCGTCGCCCAGGCCCTGCGCGGCATCGCGCCTGATGTAGAGCTGACCTGGGTTGGCACCCTTGATGGCATGGAGGGTGATCTGGTCCGGCGTGAGGGTTTCTCGTTTGTCGGGATTCCCGGCGGCGGCCTCCACGGTGTGGCTTTGCTCAATGCGATTCGCAACGGGTGGCAGTTGGTGCGCGGAACGTGGGCGGCGGTAAAGCACGTGCAGCGCGAGCGCCCTGCTGCGGTGTTGACCACCGGTGGCTACGTGAGCGGGCCTGTGGCAACGGCGGCCCGCCTGCACGGCGTTCCGATCCTGGTCTTTGCTCCGGATATTGAGCCGGCACGATCCGTGAAGGCTGTGGCACGGATGGCTGACCGCGTGGCCATAACTGTGGAGGATACCCTGCGTTACATTAGCAGAGAGAAGGCTGTGGTGACCGGCTATCCTCTGGGGGAGCGGATCACGCGCTGGACCCGCGCCGAGGGCCGGGCGGCTCTGGGCGTGGACGAGAATGCGCCTATGCTCTTCGTCTTTGGTGGCAGCCGCGGTGCGCGCTCCATCAACCGGGCCGTGATGCAGAATATCGACGCGCTGTCCGAAGTAGCGTACGTCGTGCACGTCAGTGGGACGTTGGATTGGCCGGAGGTTGAGGCTGCACAGAAAGCGTTGCCCGCCGCGGTTCGCTCGCGGTATCAGGTGGCTCCCTATCTCCACGAGGAGATGGGGGGCGCGCTTGCTGCAGCGGATCTGGTAGTTTCCCGGGCCGGGGCCAGTATCCTGGGCGAGTTCCCGTATTTCGGCTTGCCTTCGGTCCTGGTGCCTTACCCGCACGCGTGGCGCTACCAGCGTGTGAACGCCGGCTGGCTAGAGGATCGCAGCGCGGCCGTGATTGTAGAGGACGCGGCCCTG
>CBFCZM010000246.1:0-4799 GCA_965602565.1 uncultured Anaerolineae bacterium | reverse complement strand
GTATCCTTCACGAACAGGCCCTGCGGGAGGACCTGATCCGCGGAACGGTTCGAGTGGGGGAGCCAGCAGTCGCACGTGAAGACCTGTACGGCGCAGTCGGAGCGCGGTTGCGACACAAAAGAGACGCGATCCACTATTGTGGATCGCGTGGTGTTGAGGTCACGGTATCCCGCCATTGGCGGGATGCCGTGGGATGTCTGAAGCTAGGCTTACAGAACTCGTACGTTGGCGGCCTTTGGCCCTTTGGGCGAATCCTCGACGGAGAACTCGACGCGCTGGCCCTCCTGAAGCTCGCGATATCCGCCGGTGTCTGCGATGGCGGTGAAATGAACGAAGACATCATTGCCATTGTCACGAGCAATGAATCCAAAGCCTTTGCCAGCATTGAACCATTTGACGGTTCCGGTCAGTGTTTCTGTCACAGTACTGCACTCCTTGATGGTAACTGATTTCGGGCGAAGCTGGTCACAACAAAAAAGGGACAGCGCGACCCTCGCAAGGGTGGGCTGTCTCCGCTAAACGACCTACACTTACTTCGTCCTACAAGCGCACATGATAGCATGTATGCTGTGGTTGTCAAGCCCCAACTCAAAGCCAAGGGAATGAGGATGCGATTGGCCCACGAACACCCCCAGCTGCCTACGTTGCCGCGTCCATATCCCTGTCTGTGTCGTCCTTGCCAGTAGCGATGCGTCAATGCTATCTGACCCTGGGCTGCAGTGATGGCGCGGGAGCAGGGGCCGCCTGTGCCAGCGGATACCGCATAGCTTCCCTCTGGGAGATCCTGGATGGTTGTGTTCCTCCTCTATGACATTGCGGGACCTGCCCTGGGGCAAGAGGGAAGGCATCGCCGCGACATCTTGACGGGAGGGAGAAGTCAGAAGGTCGCGGCGCTCGGATGTCTGCGCAGGTCTATCCCTGTGCCTTGCCCTTGGCCAGTTTCAGTTTTGTGAAGGCCCAGGGCGCACCCAGGCTGCCCCATAGGCCAACTAGAGTGTAGCGGATGAACCGGATAAACAACACCGGTTCGAGTCCTGCAAAGGCCTCCTTGAGCCCCGCATACAGGCCGCCGATCATGGCGATGCCCAGGACAAAGCGCAGCGCGCGCTGCCAGATGGCACCGTCGGTCTCGGCGCGGATCCACCGCCGCTCCACCGCAAATCCCGCGCCCATACCCAGCACTGTGGCAGCAGCCGCAACCGCATTCTTGTCGGGTACCATAAGGGCGACTGCCGAGGGAATCGTGATGGCAACGACGAGTTGCCATGTCAGGCCGAGTCGGGTGAGGCTCGCCTCCGCTCCCGGTATCAGCCATGCGAAGAGCACAAGCAAGGTGATCCCGAGAGCGTAGCCTCCCAGCAGATCGCGCGGGAAGTGGACAGCGAGGTAGACGCGCGATAGGGGCACCAACACGATAAGCAGGGCTGCTGCGGCGTAGATCAGGGGACGCAGTGGCGTGAGCTGCCCTTTGAGCCGGCGCGCCTGGGCGGCCAGGTAGCCCCAGACGACGATTGTGCTCTGTGTGTGGCCGCTGGGGAAACCGTTGCCGCGGGCCTCGTAGGCGTCGATGGCCTCTGCCAGCGGGACGTCGAAGAGCGGGGCGATCCGACGCGGAGCGACCACGAAGGGGCGTGGTGAGTTGAAGAGCAGTTTGGCGACGCCGTTGGTGAAAGCGGAGATCAGGAAGAGCACGGTCAGGCGCGCTCCCGTCCGCCGGTCCAGACACCAGTAGATGAGGGGCAGGAGTATGAGGAAGAACATCTCCCCGCCCAGCGAGGTGAGTAGCTCAAAGACTCCCACCAGATCGGGGATGGTGTTGCGAAGCCACAGGACAAGATCGAGTTCCCAGTTCAGGAGTGCGTCCAAGTATATCTCCCTTCAAATCGGGTCGTGCCGATTCTGCAGCCGTTAGCTATCAGCCCACAACTATCCTTCTCCTCCGTTCTGTCGTGAGATGGACATCATCAGCACGGATGCGACAACAGAGAAGACCGCACCAACTATGAAGAGCTCGCTGTAGCCCCGGGAAGTGATGAGTCGCCCGCCGAAGATGCTCATTGAGCCGAATCCGAGTCCCATCGCCATTGCGGTCGCGCCATAGGCCATCCCTCGCCACTCCTTATCCACCAACTCCATCTGGAAGATCTGCAGTTCCGGCAGCCAGATGCCGGCGGAGACCTGTATGCCCAGAAGGCCGAGGCCGGCGGCGCTCCAGTGGCGGAAGCTTGCCATAAGGGCAAGGCTGACAACCTGGATCATGGTCGAGAGGGCGACGATCCGACCGTGACTCCACCGCTTTGTCATTTGCGGGAGCAAAAGCGTCGCGCCGATGGCGGCAATTTGCCCGATGCTGGTCAGGAGCCCGATTACCGGCGTGGTGAGATGCAGATCAGTGTCCATGTAGGGAACGCTATAGGCCTGGCTGGTCGTCCAGCCCATATGGCGCAAGAAGACATACACAATGACCACAATGACCAAGGTTGCGGGGAAGGGCCCCCGATCCACCGATCGAGCATGGGTCTGTGTTGGTCTCAGTCCGCCACGTATGCGGACGAGGGGGACAATGCTCGCCAGACCAGAGGCGGCACTAATGGCAAGCGCCCACGCATATGTGCGCTCTCTCTGCGGATCGATGGGGGATGCTGCGAACTGGGTCCCCAGCCATGCAGTCAGGTCCGGCAGCAAGCCCCCGATCAGCGTGCCGGCGAAGGAACCAATGCCGCGCAGCACACCGGTGAGGGCATATGCCGCTGCCCTGTTCTCGTCCGTAGTGACCAGCATAAGAGCTGGAACGCTGTTGACGCTGAGCATCGACCACCCGGCAATTGTGATGATCTGTGTTAACGGAGGCCACAGGTCACGCACGGCAGCAGGGATGCGGGCGGTGACCGGAAGTAGGAGCATGCCTCCGATGGTCAGGCATCCCCCGGCCAGCATCGTGGCACGCGTGCCGAACCGCTGGCCGAGCGCTCCGCTGGGAACGCCCATCATCATGAAGACAAGGGCCCCGGCAGCATAGTAGGTGCCCAGATAAGCTGGGTCATAGCCGAGCCTGAGGAGGAACAGCCCTCGCAGCAGAGCAAAGGCGCCGAAGTAGCTGGCGGAAATCAACCCGGTCACGACTATGAGTTGGCGCGCATCGTGGCTGAAATCCCGAGGCGAGGGAAGACGTCTGGGTATGTGTGTATCCATAGGCGAACTCTGTGGGGATTATAGACTTGGCTTGTGTAGCTGCAAGGGGGAACAGGATCCCATAGCACCCTGGTCCTGTACGCCTTTCGAAGTCTTAGCCCTACCTGGACTTGACAAACATTCTAACCCAGCTTAGACTAGAAATGTGTTTGGGTCTAGGATCTACCGTAGGCAGAGAATGGACGAGACTACATGCCCGGACAGCTAACGCTCTACATCGCTTTGCTCGCCGTTGCAGCTGTGGGAACGATCTTCCTGGCGTCATTCATGTGGCGACGGCGGATGGTTCCTGGCGCCGTGCATTTCTCGCTGTCAATGTACGCTCTGACCGCTTGGTCGGTGATGGTCATCATGACACACCTCAGTGATGAGCTCCCTGCCAAGCTTTTCTGGACAAACGCGCAGTATATTGGCGTCACGCTTGCGCCCCTGATGTGGCTGCTGTTTGTGCTGGAATACACTGGCAATAGCAGGTTTGTGACGAAGCGGAACCTGGTACTGCTTGGCCTGCATCCGCTGTTGGTGCAGGTGGTGGTTTGGACCAATCCGTACCACAATTTGTTCCGGGAGCAGGTCTGGCTGGATACCGGCGGCGTCGTCCCGACGCTGGGGCACACGCTCGGACCTGCGTTCTGGGTCCACGCAGTCTATAGCTATGCCTTGATGCTGATGGCGGCGTATGTTCTGATCCGTGGCCATTTCTACGCTCCGCGAGTCTACCGCCGACAAGGTTGGACTCTCCTGGTAGCGATTGCCGCTCCCTGGTTGGCCAACATCGTCACGGTTGCTCTGCCAGCCATGCTATCGTACCTCGACCTTACGCCATTTGCGTTCGTCGTCAGCGGCGCTGCGATCGCGTGGGGATTGGTGCGCAGCAGCCTGTTGGATCTGGCCCCGGCGGCGCGGGAGACTGTCATGGACAACATGACGACTGGGATTGTTGTGCTCGACCACCGGGATCGGATTGTCGACATAAACTCAGCCGCGGAGGGCATGCTGTCTGTTCCCGGCGCGCGGATACGGGGCCAACCGCTTTCCAAGGTTCTCCCGCGCTATTCCTATATCATATCTCGCTTCCAGGGGGTTGGGCAAGCTCATGACGAGGTGACTGTCGGCGAGGGGTCGGCGCGGAGGATCTATGATCTGCACGTGTCGCCTCTGCGTGACTCCCGGGCGGATGTCATTGGCCATCTTGTCAACATACAGGACGTGACGCAGCGCAAACGTGCGGAGCTGGCACTCAGTCGCTATGCTGCCCGTTTGCGGATCCTCTATGAGATCGATCAGGCGATCTTGGCAGCCAAGTCGGCTGAGACGATCGCTCTGGCTGTCCTGGATCAGATTCACCGCCTCCTGCCGTGTACGCGAATGTCGGTGGTAGCACTTGATGGATCCAAACGGCCTCATATGCTCGCTGTCCGCGGGAACGGCGGCCTGGCGCCGGAGAGAGCTCCGTGGGTAGAGATGCTGTCTGCTGAGGATCTCGGGGGTTTCGGGGTGCGTTTCGTCAATGAGGTGCCGCACGATGCGGAGGCTTCGGCACTGGACCGGCAGTTGTATGATGAGGGCGTGCGGGCGTATATGACCGTGCCCCTGATGGCCCAGGA
>CBFCZM010000245.1:0-4823 GCA_965602565.1 uncultured Anaerolineae bacterium | reverse complement strand
ACGGACTTCGGGCAGAGCTCGCTGTTCGGGGCGACGGAAGACGAGGAAACCGATGCAGCCGAAGATACGGGTCCGCGCTGGCTGTTCCTGCCGGTCACTGAGTATCTCAATGCGCCCGGTGTGGCGGATGTGACGCGCGTGGCTCGCTATGGCGCGGTTGCCAATGTGAGCACCGGTCGCCAGGTTGGCGTCTTCATAGGACTGGAGCGGGATGCTTTCCTGCGGAACAGCTACTGGCGCTCTGACTTCTCGCCGGAGAGCTTGGGCGCGTTGATGAACGGCCTGGCT
Source organism: uncultured Anaerolineae bacterium (assembly GCA_965602565.1). Lineage (GTDB taxonomy): Bacteria > Chloroflexota > Anaerolineae > B4-G1 > SLSP01 > PWVB01. The sequence continues at coordinate 4,535 of CBFCZM010000245.1, read as the reverse complement.
CTTGAGCGGAACGGCGTTCTGGTGACGGAGGACTTCCTGGCGACGAGCTATCTCGGCGTTGGGGACTCGGTGCGTGTCGAGGTGACCTCTTACGGCCAGCGTACGACAATGGACATGAAGATCGTTGGCGTCTTTGACTACTTTCCCACCTGGTATCCGTCGGAAGGGCCGCTCTTTGTGGGCAACCTGGACCACTTCTTCCTGGAAGCCGGTCAGCAGTATCCTTACGGTGTCTGGATGCGTCTGTTCGAGACTGCCGATGTGAAGGCGCTGGTCAACGATGAATTGAATCTCTACAACTATGACTGGAGCGCGCCCAGGCTCGATATCGGCGCTGCGCAGGAGCTGCCGGAACGGCAGGGCCTCTTCGGGCTGCTCTCGGTCGGCTTTGCCGCGGCAGCCATTCTGACGGTACTCGGTTTCCTGTTGTATGCGTTGTTCTCCTTCCGGCGGCGGTTCATCGAGTTCGGCGTGCTGCGCGCAGTGGGGCTTTCGTCGACGCAGATGTCGGCGTTCCTGGGATGGGAGCTGGCTCTGCTCATCCTGATGGGGGGGCTCCTCGGAACCCTGCTGGGCGGGGGACTCAGCTCGTTCTTCATCCCCTACCTGCAGATCGGCGCGGATGAGGTCTCTCGGATTCCCCCTTACGTGGTGGATGTTGCCTGGTCGGCGATTTTCCGCGTCTACGCGCTTTTCGCGGTATTGTTCGTGGTGGCACTCGCTGCCTTGATTGTGATGTTGCGTCGGATGAAGATCTTTGAGGCGGTCAAGCTAGGCGAAACGGCTTGAGGCGCTCAATTCTGTAGACGTCTCACGAACCGGCTGTTTGGAGAAGGGAAGAAGGATGGCAGAACGAATAGAGACAGCTACCCAGACCGATGGTGCGCCCCAACCTATCATCGTCTGCGACAACTTGGTGAAGATCTACAAGGTCGCCGACTTGGAGGTTGTGGCTCTGCAGGGACTTGACTTGGTGGTCCAGCGGGGCGAGCTCTTGGGGATCGTGGGCGCTAGCGGCAGTGGCAAGTCAACATTGATGAATGTGCTTGGTGGACTGGATCGCCCTTCGGCCGGTCGTGCCTGGGTCGATGGGAAGGACTTGCTGAAGCTGTCCAACCGCGACCTGAATCAGTACCGCAGGTCCGAAGTAGGTTTCGTCTGGCAGCATGGTGCCCGTAACCTGATTCCCTATCTGAACGCTTTGGAGAACGTGAAGCTGCCTATGACTCTGGCGGGGCAGGCCGGCCGAAGGGTCAACCAGCGTTCCAGGGATCTTTTGGGGCTGGTCGGCCTGGGTGATCGCATGCGCCACAATCTGTCTCAGCTATCCGGTGGTGAGCAACAGCGCGTGGCCATCGCTGTTGCGCTGGCCAACGATCCAAAGATCATGTTGGCCGATGAGCCTACAGGCGAGCTGGACTCCGTCACCGCATTGACCATCTACGAGCTATTCCGTGATCTCAACCGCGAGTTGAATCTGACGATGATGATCGTCAGCCACGATCCCACCATCGCGCGCCAGGTCAATCGCGTGGTCGCGATTCGGGACGGACGATTGGCAACAGAGACAGTGCGGGCCAGGTCGAACGATGGGGCAACTCGATCGGGGGGCGATGCTTCGCTGGCCGAGGATCCCTACGAGGAAGAGATCTTTGAGGAGCTGACCGTGCTGGACTCCGTGGGCCGTCTACAGATCCCGAAGGAGTATCTGCAGCAGTTCGGCATCAAGGGACGTGCGCGTCTTGAGATCACCGAAGAGGGCATCCTGGTGCTTCCGGCCGTGAACGTGGACCTGGATCACGTTCACGATGCTGAGATCTTGGCGACGGGACTCGAGGAGGCTAGGAAATCCAAGGGCCTGAGCGGCTTCGTGAACCGGCTGGTGCGCGGGGATTTCAAGCGGAAGGGCGGAGAATAGACCATGGCAAGTATGTTGGAAGTCGCCGATTTCAGCAACGCTATTGAGACTGAGGAGCTTTGGCGTGTCTACAAGATCGGAAACGATATCGAGGTACCCGCACTGCGCGGGTTGAACATCCGGATTGAGCCCGGGCACTTTGTGGCGCTAAAGGGCCGTTCCGGTAGCGGCAAGACGACCTTGCTCAACTGCTTGAGCGGTCTCGACCGGCCGACGTCGGGCGTGGCCACGGTTCTGGGGCACGATCTGTCGCAGCTCAACGACCGGCAACTCACACAGTGGCGCCGGGAGCAGTTGGGCTTTGTCTTCCAGTCCTTTGGCCTGCTACCCACGCTGTCGGCCTACGAGAACGTGGAGCTGATGCTGCGCATCAAGGGCATCCGCGCGCGAGACCGTCACGATCGGGCCATGTACTGTCTGGATCTGGTCGGCCTGCGCAAGTGGGTTGACCATCGCCCCTACGAGCTCTCTGGCGGCCAGCAGCAGCGTGTCGCCATCGCCCGCGCTTTGGCGAACCAGCCACTGCTGGTGCTCGCGGACGAGCCGACCGGTGAGTTGGACAGCGAGACCGCACGCGAGATCCTGGGGCTCTTCCAGAGCATCGTCTACGAGGAGAACATCACGATGCTAATGGCTTCCCACGATCCGCTCGTGGATGACTACGTCGATACCATCCTGCTGCTCAAAGACGGGCAGGTCGCGTCGCCGGAATAGGCAGTCCGGAGTACGATAGCGACCCACGCTATAGCTACAGGGGCCGGGGAGAAATCCCCGGCCTCTCCTTTGTTGACGCAGATTGGTTTTGAGGAGAGGGAAAGACGTCATGGGATGGTTCTTCTGCCCCTTTGCTCATTGCTCGTGCTGGATCACAATCCAGCGCTTTGGTGGTGACGGGAGGCAGAGCAGAGCGCGGACTGTGGTCCGCTCAGAGCGAGGAAGATGGCGTCGCCGGGCCTGAGTGCAGCGTTCATCTATGGGGTTTGGATCGCTAAACCGCTGAAGGAGATGAATCAGCTGAATGTCTGCTCCTGGCTCTCAGCCTCCAACATCCGCTGGAACAGGGCCTCATACTGGGCCACGGTCTTCTGCGTTGAGAAGCGCGCCTCAATCTCCTCGCGGGGGCGCACATAGTCCTCTCGGTTATCCAGCACTTTGAGGATGGCGTCGGCCAGGCCGTCGGCATCGCCGATCGGGGCGATCTCGCCCATCCCAGTTTGCAGCACCGGCTGCCGCACGCCGGGGAGGTCGCTGGCGACGCTGGGGATGCCGCTGAGCATGGCCTCAACCTGGACCAGGCCGAAGGACTCTGTGGAGTTGAGACTGGGCACGGTGATCACATCGAGGTTCGGGTAGAAGGCTGCCATCTGCACGGGGTCCAGCACATCCAGGAAGCGCCACTGGCCCTGCTCACTGAGCAGCTTGATGCGGAACTCCAGGCGCTTGGCATAGGCCTCTTCGGCGAGGACGTTCTTGTATTGGCCGGCGAAGAGGACGCAGGCATTGGGGTAGCGTTCCAGGATCTTGGGCATTGCCTGTAGCAGGACTTCGACGCCCTTCTCGGTGGTCAATCGCGCCGCCATGCCGATCACGGGATGCTTGTTGTCCGGGTTGTGCATCCGCTGGAACGCGACGACCCCTGACTTGGTGGACTCGGGCATCTCGATCGGCGGCGGGATCACGTGCCGCTTGTCTGCGAACCTTCGCAGGAAGGGTGAGTTCTCGGCAAAGTCCTGGGTGTAGGCCACGACGCCGTGGCTGAACTTGCCGGCCAGTTCGTTCATCATGAGCACGGCCTGATTGGCAACGGTGTTGAACGCGCCCGGCGGCAGTTGTAGATCGCAGTGGTAAGTGAGCAGGGTCGGCCTATGGAGCAGCCGCCCGCGCAGCGCCACGCCCGCGGCGTCGAACTGCGGCAGGTGCAGGCTCACCACGTCGGCCCAGAGCACGTATTTCCAGGCCAGGAAACCGATGGTCGGCATAATGACACCCTTGCTGATCCGGAAGAGCACGGGGGCCCGCACCACGCGCACGCCGTCGCTCTGCTCCTCACGGGGGAGCCGGTGGTGGTAGCCGGAGGTTAGGACGGTGACGCTGTGTCCTTGTGCTGCAAGACCTTTGGCGAGGCGCTCTGCGTAGATCGTCAGACCGCTGGTATGGGGGCGGTAGTACGTGAGGACAATCAGGACCTTCATCGATAGGTCCTCAACAGATCGAGGTTCTCGGCTACCCAGGCGTAGAGCTTGGCGATCCCGGCTTCTACGTTCACCTGCGGATGCCAGCCCAGTTCCTGTTCGGCTTTGCGGATGTCGGCGACGAAGATGAGCTGGTCGCCGGGCCTCCAATCGCCCCGTCCCACAGGGATGCTGTGGCCGGCGAGCTCCGCCAGCATGGGGCCGAACTCTTCCCAGATGGCCAGCTGGTTATCGGGCCCGCCGCCCAGATTGTAGATCTGGCCGGAGTTACGGCTGCCGTTCGCGACTGCGGCGTCGTAGGCGTCGAGGAGATCCTCGACGTAGAGCACGTCGCGCACTTGCTTGCCGTTCCCGTAGATGGTGATGGGATCGCCACGGAGGGCGGCGATAGTAAACCAGGCCACCCCGCCCTGATCCTCTACGCC
>CBFCZM010000244.1:0-4832 GCA_965602565.1 uncultured Anaerolineae bacterium | reverse complement strand
ATCACGTCAAGCACCGTCTGCCGCGCCCGCTCAATGGCATCATCGCAGACCGGATCAAGCGACATCGTCATTGGCGATTCATGCACCCGTCGCAGATCAGCGAGGGATAGCTCGCCGGGGACGAGCGTGAGATTCCACATGGCCGCACTCCGATTATGGTGGGGAAAGAGATCGTAGCAGGTTCCAAGTTTCAGGTTGCAGGTTACCCTCGCTGCGATGAGCCTGCAGCTTTCCAACTTTCAACGTGTAACTAAGACCTTGTCTCCAGCATCGGCAGATCCAGTCTGTGCTCCTTCGCGCACGCGATGGCTTCCTCGTAGCCTGCGTCGGCGTGGCGCATCACGCCGGAGGCCGGGTCGTTGGTCAGGACACGAGCCAGACGTCCGGCGGCGGCCCGGGTACCGTCGGCTACGATCACCAGGCCGGCGTGCTGGGAGAAGCCCATCCCCACACCGCCGCCATGGTGGAAACTGACCCACGTGGCGCCGGCGGCGGTGTTGAGCAGGGCGTTGAGGATGGCCCAGTCCGACACAGCATCGCTGCCATCCCGCATGTCTTCAGTCTCGCGATTAGGACTGGCCACAGAGCCGCTGTCCAGATGATCCCGCCCGATCACTACAGGGGCCTTGAGCTCACCGTTGGCGACCATCTTGTTGAATGCTCGGCCAAGCCGCGCCCGGTCGCCCAGTCCCACCCAGCAGATGCGGGACGGCAGGCCCTGCCAGCGGATCTTCTCGCGGGCCATATCCAGCCAACGGTGAAGGTGCGCGTCGTCGGGCAGCAATTCCTTGACCTTGGCATCGGTCTTGTAGATGTCCTCAGGATCGCCGGAGAGGGCGGCCCAGCGGAACGGCCCGATCCCACGACAGAAGAGCGGGCGAATGTAGGCCGGCACGAATCCTGGGAAATCGAAGGCGCGCTCCACCCTGGTGTCATAGGCGATCTGGCGGATGTTGTTTCCATAGTCAAAGACGGGGATGCCCATATAGTGGAACTCCAGCATCGCGCGCACGTGAACGGCGATAGACGACCGGGCCGCCTTGATCACGCGCTGTGGGTGGGTTTCCCGCAGCGCCGCAGCCTGTTCCAGCGTCCAGCCGATGGGCAGGTAGCCGTTCAGGGGATCGTGCGCCGAGGTCTGGTCGGTGACCGCATCGGGCCGCACGCCGCGCCGAATCAGCTCCGGCAGGACCTCCGCGGCATTGCCAACGAGACCCACAGAGCGCGGCTCGCCGTCCTTGCACGACGCGTCAACGATGGCCAAGGCACGATCAAGATCCGTTTCCATCTCATCGACAAGGCCCACGTCCAAGCGACGCTCGATACGTTCGGGGTCACACTCCACCGCCAGCATCGAGGCGCCTGCCATCGTGCAGGCCAGCGGTTGCGCGCCACCCATGCCACCCAGGCCACCGGTGAGGATCCACTTGCCGCGCCAGTCGCCGCCGTAGTGCTTTTCGCCGCAGGCCACGAAGGTCTCGTACGTACCCTGGATGATGCCCTGCGTGCCGATGTAGATCCAGGAGCCGGCTGTCATCTGGCCGTACATCATCAGGCCCGCCCTGTCCAACTCGTTGAAATGCTCCCAGTTGGCCCAATGCGGGACAAGATTGGAGTTGGCGATGAGCACGCGGGGCGCATTGAAATGCGTCCTGAAGACGCCCACAGGTTTGCCCGACTGCACCAGGAGAGTCTCGTTGGACCTGAGCCGTTTGAGGGTTTCTATGATCTTGTCATAGCACTCCCAATTCCGCGCGGCTCGCCCGATCCCCCCGTAGACCACCAGCTCGGCGGGGTTTTCGGCGACGTCGGGGTCGAGGTTGTTCATCAGCATACGCATGGGCGCCTCGGTGAGCCAGGATCTGCAGGACAGCGTCGTACCGGTGGGGGCTTTGATGCGGCGCTCGGGGTCGAATCGTGTTGGCATAGCGACCTCCTCTGGAGAGTTGCAGGTTACAGGTTGAAGGTTGCAGGTTGCTCGCCATCGCTGCCAGTCGGCAAACGTGCAGCTTTCAACCTTCAACTGGACCTAGACTGACCACACTCTATACTCTATAGTATATGCCAAACCGTGAATTCCGCGCAATGGAGGTCTATCCATGAAATGTGATCTCTTGCTCCATGACGTGAACATCGCGACGATGGTCGGGGGACGCTACGGGCTGATACCCAAAGGGGCGATTCTACTCGATGGTGGGACCATCGCCTGGGTAGGCAAGCTCTCAGAATTGCCGCGCACGGAACCGCGCAAGACAATAGCTGGACGCGGACGCCTGGCCACGCCGGGCCTGATCGACTGCCACACACACATCGTCTACGGAGGCAACCGTGCCGACGAGTTCGAACAGCGGCTGCAGGGCGTTCCCTATGAGGAGATCGCAGCACAAGGAGGTGGCATTCTGTCAACAGTCCAAGCCACGCGGAGGAGCTCCGCCGCCGCGTTGGCAGCCGCGGCGCGTCCCCGCGTCCGCAATCTGATCCGCGAAGGCGTGACCACGCTGGAGATCAAGACCGGCTACGGGCTCAATCTGGAGGCCGAGAGCAAGATGGTCGACGCCATGGAACTACTTGCCGCGGAGCTGCCCGTGGAGATCTCCAAGACCTTCCTCGGTGCCCACGCCCTGCCCCCGGAGTACCGCGGACGGGAGGAAGCCTACGTCAGTCTGGTCTGCGACACGATGATACCCCAGATGGCCGACCGAGTGGATGCCGTCGACGTCTTCTGCGAGACCATCGGTTTCTCGGTCGCCCAGACCCGGCGCATCTTCCAGGTTGCGAAGCGACACGGCCTGGCTGTCAAGATCCATGCCGAGCAACTCAGCAACATGGGCGGCGCGGCGATGGCTGCCGGAATGGGCGCGCTGTCCGCCGACCACCTCGAGTACATCGACCTTAGCGATGTCCCCAAGCTGGCTGCGACGGGCACCGTTGCCGTTCTGTTGCCGGGGGCCCTCTACTACCTCCGCGAGGCTCACTCCCCACCCGTCGAGATGCTCCGGCACTTCCGCGTGCCCATAGCAATCGCCACCGACGCCAATCCCGGCACATCGCCCTGTTTCTCCATTCTCACAGCGATGAACATGGCCTGCGTTCTCCTCGGGCTCACACCCGAGGAAGCTCTGGCCGGCGTGACGGTCTACGCAGCTCAGGCCCTGGGCCGCCAGGCGCGTATCGGGACCATCGAGGCGGGCAAGCAGGCCGATATCGCACTGTGGCACGTCGAGTCCCCCGCGGAGCTGTCCTACTACCTGGGCTACAGCCCCTGTTCGCTCGTGATCAAGCGCGGCCACCCAGCACACAACGATGCGTAGGCACAGGGACCATACTCCTTGATGCATCCTTTCCTCAGGACAGGCGCAAGACGTCCCAAGCAGATCCAGGCCCGCTCCTGCGCGAGCGACAGCTTCCGAAGCCGCTCTGCGTAGGCCGCGGCGAACTGACAGCTCGCCACTACGCAGAGGGCAGGGGCCGCGATGGCACCACGACTAGTCTCCCACACTGGGGATGCAGCACGAAAGCACGTCCGATCTTGCCGAATCAGCGAATTGCTGGATACTTGGAGGCACTCATACCGTGGAATGGGAACAAGCGATATGTCCATGAGCGAACGTGTAGCACGCCTGCGAAGACAGAGCCTCGAAGCCGTGCCTTCCATCTCCATGGAGCGCGCGGAGTTGATGACTGCCTTCCACAAACAGGATGGCAACCCGGCCTCCGCGCCAATGCGTCGTGCTCGGGCGTTCCAGTATATGATGGAACAGCGGACCATCTGCATCAACGAGGGTGAGCTCATCGTTGGGGAAAAGGGCCACGCACCCAAGGCCGCCCCGACCTACCCGGAGCTATGCTGCCACACACAAAGCGATCTGGAGATCCTCGACACGCGGGAGAAGATCCCCTTCAGAGTGAGCGACGATGCGCGCCGCATCTACACCGACGAGATCATCCCCTTCTGGCAGGGGAAGACGATGCGCGAGTTGATCTTCCAGGAGATGACCGATGCCTGGAAGAACGCCTACGGTGCCGGTGTCTTCACCGAGTTCATGGAGCAGCGTGGACCTGGGCATACGACACTGGATGACAAGATCTACCACCGGGGCATGTTGGACTTCAAGCACGACGTCGTGCAGCAGCTTGAGGACCTGGACTATCTGAACGATCCCGAGGCCTATGCCAAACAGGAACAGCTCAAGGCGATGGCCATTGCCGCCGATGCCATCATCCGGTGGGCCGAACGCCACGCCGCGAAGGCGTTGACGCTGGCCGAGATAGAGGCCGATCCGGAGCGCCGGCAGGAACTGCTCCAGATTGCCGAGATCTGCTCGTGGGTCCCGGCACACGCGCCGCGCAACTTCTGGGAGGCGCTGCAGGCCTATTGGTTCATCCACCTCGGCGTCACGTCGGAGCTGAATCCCTGGGATGCCTTCAATCCCGGCAAGCTGGACCAACACCTGAATCCGTTCTACCGGCGTGGTTTGACCCAGGGGACGCTCACGCGAGACAAAGCTCAGGAGCTGCTCCAGTGCTTCTGGATCAAGTTCAACAACCAGCCGGCCCCGCCCAAAGTAGGCGTTACCGCGGCGGAAAGCGGCACTTACACCGACTTCGCCCAGATCAACTTAGGCGGCGTCACGCCCAACGGCGCCGATGCCGTCAACGACGTGACCTACATGGTTCTGGACGTGATCCAGGAGATGCGGCTGCTGCAGCCCAGCTCATCCATCCAGGTCAGCAAGAAGAGCCCGGACCGCTTCATCAGGCGCGCCGGCGAGATCATCCGCACCGGCTTTGGGCAGCCCTCGGTCTTCAACACGGAGGTGATCATCGAGGAA
>CBFCZM010000243.1:0-4846 GCA_965602565.1 uncultured Anaerolineae bacterium | reverse complement strand
GGACCAAACGCCCGCAGCGGAACGCCGGCAGCAATGTGCGCCGCAGCTGGCGAGAAGACATCCCGCCCGTGGAACGTGCCGCTGACAACCGGGCGCTGGTAGTCGGGGTTTTCCAGGGCCACCGTCAGCTCCGGCGGGACCATGTCCCAGATGTACGAGAAGACACCGTTATCGGGGCCCACCAGCACGCCCCAGGACGTCTGGGAGGCAATCGCGTGCCGCGACGTACCCACGCCCGGATCCACCACCACCAGGTGCACGGCGTCATCGGGGAAGTACGGCAAGCTTGTCCATAGCACGTAGGCTGCGCCCCGCAGATCCTGCGGCCTGACATCGTGCGTGATATCGATGAAGGTAAGATCCGGAGCGATCCCGGCCATCACGCCCTTCATCGTACCCACATAGCCATCCTGCAATCCGAAGTCCGTCGTCAGCGTGACGAGTGCCATAGGATCACCCCACTCGGCCCAAAACCATCCGTGCAACAAGACGCAGCTGGTCGATACCCAGGATCCACGCCAGAGCCACATAGACCACAACACCAATCGGGACACCGATCAAGGATTGGACGTAGGGATCAGCGGGTCCAGCAGACAGAAACAGCCACAGCGCGGCCGCCATGCCCAGGGAAGCCGCGGCAACCCGTACCGTGGTCGAGATGAGTCCCCGGCCGTCGACAGAGCCCAGCCGGCGGCGGACCAGCACGAAGAGCACAGCAGTCTCGAAGAGCGCCGCCAACGCCGTTGACAGCGCCAGCCCGCCCAGCGGCAGGCCACCTGCTCGCCTGAACACACCCGGCAACCACAGCCCCAGGACGCCGTTCAGGACCACGGCCGCAACAGCAGCCAGGGCCGGTGTCCAGGTATCGTAGAGCGCGTAGAAGGCCCTTCCCAGGACCTCCAGCGCGGAATGGCCAACCAGTCCCACGGCGAAGAAAGCCAGGCTCCAGGCCACAGCCCGTGTGGCCTCGGCTTCGAACGCACCCCGCTGGAACATAGCGGCAACAATCGGCTCGCCGAGCAGCGCCAGTCCCACGGATGCCGGGATGGTCAGCGCGATCAGCAGGCGCAGTGAGTTGGTCAGCGTCTTGCGCAGCGCCGCCGCTTCACCAAGGGCGGCCTGCCGCGAGAAGGTTGGGAAGACCGCGGTACCCACCGCCTGCGCAAAGATGCCCTGCGGCAACAGCATCACGCGCCAGGCATAGTCCAGTGTTGAGAGTGCGTTCGGGCCCAGCCGCGACGCCAGGTTGCTGCTGACGATCATGTTGATCTGCGCCGCCGCCATACCCAGGACCCGTGGGACGATCAGGAGTCCCACCTCGCGCACCCCGGGATCGCCCCGACCCAACGTCGGCCGCAGCCTGGCACCGTAGCGCGCTAGCCCAGGGATCTGTACCACGAAGTGGCCCACGGCGCCGAAAACCATGCCGAACGCCGGCCCCATCGCGCCGGCGGGCGTCAACCCTCCGACGATCCCGCCCACGATCAGGCCGATGTTGTAGACAATGGGAGCCAAGGCCGGCAGCAGGAAGTGCTGGTGCGCGTTCAGCGCCCCCATCACGATCCCGCTCACACCGAAGACGGTGGGGGAGATCAGCATGACGCGCATCAGCTCGACGGTGCGCGCTTGCACCACTGGGGCGAGGCCCGGTGCCACGAAGACGCGCACGAGCCAGGGAGCCAAGACAATTGAGGCCACGCTGACCGGCACAAGCACGACGGCCAGAATGGTGATGATGGCCGAGGCCAGACGCCACGCCGCATCCGTGTCGTTGCGGGCCAGGCGTCCGGTGAAGAGCGGGATGAAGGCTGACCCAAGCGCGCCACCGGCCACCACAAGGAAGATCGCATCCGGGATCCGGACGGCGGCCACATAGGCATCCATCTCGGGGCCGGTCCCGAAGTAGGCTCCGAACACAATCTGGCGAACCAGGCCCAAAAGGCGGCTCACCGCGAAGGCGACCATCACAAGTGCTGCGGCGCGCGCCACCTGTCGTTGGCTGTTTTCCATAGAGGGATTATATCATATGGCAGGCGGGATCAGCATCCCAAGGCTGAGCAGCACGGAGCAAGCGCCCAGTGGGGTGACGCGCGAGCGATAGTCGTCCGGCATCTAGCGGACCCTGATATGCGAGCCGATCAGAGCCGCCGCTGTCTTCAGCACCAGCGTCGCGTATTGGCCGGCGCCGAGGGAGAACTCAACGGTCAGTTGTTTGCGCCCGGGGAACTGCGTGTCGTCGCTGGGTGCGCCGACCGCCACATCGGTAGGCAGAAACGCCACCGGACGCTCGCCCTTTGTCAGGTAGGCGCGCCGTAAGATCCGGGCCTTGAACTCCTGCAGGTCGAGAGATTCCGTCTCGAAGACAGCCTGCGCTGCCTGCTCAAATGGACCCGTGTACCTGGCGGTCAACCGGGGTAGATCCACCAGCTCCTCTTGCAGCTCCGGCGTCTCGGGGCCGGGCTCGGTCACCGGGAACCGTGTGCCCAGCATGATGATAGCGCGAGAAAGCTCCCCGTCGCGCTCGGCATAGGCCCCCACGATCTGGTTCCACACCCACGACTGGTAAGCGGAGAGATAGATGGAGAGCAGGCGGTCCTTGATCAGATTCGCGGCCTTGCGATATTTGTGGGGGTGATCCTTCAGATAGGTGATCACGCTGCGGTAATTCGAGGGACGCGGCGCCTGATGTAGGAGGTAGCCCCACTGGCCCCAATGCGAGGCGCACAGACGCTTGAACTCCCTGACATCCCGGGGGTCGCCGACCATCTCCTCGCCAAGATACATGTGGACAACCCGTTCCGCATCTCGCTTCAGGATCTCCTTGCCGATGAACCCGTCTTTGGTGTGTGATCCAAAGCGCTGGTCGTCGAAGTAGTTGAGCAGTCCGTAGACACCCAGTTGCCCGACCTTGGGGCCCAGCAGCCCAGCCTCCTCCGCAGTGAGTTCACGCACGGTCAGAGAGAACCGGTTGCCACCGAGATCACTGGGGCGCAGCGCGCGCGTACCCCACCCAACGCGGTGTGCCACATACCCACTGCCACCTATCTCCTGAGGGCCGCGTTTGCGCACGCTGGCATACTGGATAGCAACAGCCGCCTTGTCCTTCAGGGCCGGGAAGACAAGCGCACTGGGGGTAGCTTTCAGGCGGGTCGCCATCTCATCCCGAACAGCTAGTGTCGATCTACCCGTCTTCTCTACGCGGTAGTAGGCATACGACCCCGGTCCTTCCGGCAGGCGAATCCGCTCCTCGACCCTGAAATCCCCCGGCAGACTCTTGATGCGCATGGACAGACTCCTCTACAACGTCTCTGGGGAGGTGGTTTCTGTTGGCTCCGGCGACAGCGTAGGCCGCGGTGTCGGCGTGGGCATTTCATCAACAAAGACGACCTGCTCAAACCCCAGAGCCAGCAGGAATATCTCGAGGAACTCCTGCGCGCTGCTCTCGGCCTCCGCCTCCAGACCCTGCTCGAGCGCCCCCTCGAGGATCAGGCGCTCAGCCTCACGCCGGGCCTCAGTCTCAAGTTCCTGGTTGAGTCCAATCATCCCGGTCTGGCGATCGTAGACCTGGGTACGCTCATTATCCAGTGTCGCCACAAAGATCTCGGGCGGCGGCAGCCGCAGATAGAGCCTGCCGTCGTCGGTGCGCAGAATCGCGTCGGGGCCGATGTCTGAGAGATCGACCCCGGCAATGACCTGGCCGTAGGCGATCAGCAGGAGCTTGTCGCCGAAGAGGAAACCCAGAGGCCCCTGGCCGGTCTCCGCGGTGATAACCTTCTCAATATGGTAGGAAGCCGTCTCAAGCCGGCTCAGACGCTGCACGCTCTTGATCACTGTGACCGAGCTGGGATAGATCGTGGGTGTCGGCTGTGGAATCAGCGGCTGGCGTGTGCTCTCCGCACCGCGTCCGGCGGGCCCGCCCTCGCTGAACAGCCAGAAGGCTCCCAACACGACAATGATAACCAGTACAAGCCAAGGCAGGGTGCGGCGCTGGCTCTCCATCTGACCTCCGATGTGGTGGAATGACGTTACACGACCGTCCGACGAGCCCGGAGAGCAACCGGACGTGACGTTACCAGCATACTACCGATTATTGTCATCGTCAATCTGCACCTGCAGTAAGCGCACGGTGCAACCTTCGCATCGGCAGCCCGTACACATATATGCAGTGCGCACAGGGGAGTCTCCCGAGACTTGGGCGCCGTGCACGGAGAAACACAATCCAGCGACCGACGACCTCGTTCGGTCCATACTAGATGGAGGAGTGCAGATGAGCAGGCAGCGACGATTGATGATGATGGGATCAGCAGGCGCGGCTGCGCTGGTATTCCTGGGATGCACGTTCAGCAGCATCGGCGTCCGGACAGCGCATATTGGCGAAGTGCAAAGGATGAACACTACCATCGAGCGCGGCGACGCCGACCAGGTACGCATCACCATCAAGATGGGAGCCGGGGAACTGAAGGTGGACAACGGCGCCGAGGATCTGATGGAAGCCGAGTTCACCTACAACATCCCGGAGTGGGAGCCGACGGTGAGCTATGATGTAGATGAGGGCGACGGTCGTCTGATCGTACGCCAGCCCAACACCGACCGGATTCCGGTCAGCGGCGACACCCTCTACGAATGGGATCTGAACTTCGCCGATGACGTGCCCCTCGATATGCGCATTGAGTGTGGTGCAGGCTCTCAGGACATTGACCTTGCGGGCCTCTGGATCACCGACCTCGACGTCAAACTCGGTGCCGGTACCACGGATATCACGCTGAGCAACAACCCGGCGCTACAGCATGCGGATATCGACATCGGGGCCGGCGACACAACGATCGACCTGCATGGCCCGTGGAGC
>CBFCZM010000242.1:0-4875 GCA_965602565.1 uncultured Anaerolineae bacterium | reverse complement strand
GTTGAGGATGAAGTCCCCGCGACCGTTACCGTTGACGTCACCAAATCCCAAGCCGTGACCCTGTGCCTTAGCGGCGATGGTGTGCGCCACGAATTCCCCGGCGCCTTTGCCATCGGCGTCGGTGATGAGTTTGTACACGGTCAAGGGTTCCCCAGGCGTGTTGGGAACGATCTCCGGCTGACCGTCGCCGTCGACATCCCACGCGCGTGTGGTTTCGACGTTGCCGGTGTGCGCAATGATGTGCTCGGGCCACTCCTTCTCAGGATCACCGGGGTTCTCGCGCCAGCGGACCGTGTCCCCCCACCAGCCGCCGGTGATGAAGTCAAGGCGCCCGTTGCCGTTGACGTCCATCGGGATCGTGGAGAAGTCGTCGTACCACTCGCCCTCGGCCATGACATCGCCGATGCGATGTTGTGTCTTGATGTCGGGCGTCTCGTACCACCACGCGCCGGACACGATATTGGGTTTGCCGTCGCCGGTCACATCGAAGACGCCGGCGGACTCGAAACGTTCAAACGCGATCAGGGTCTTCTTCCATTTGATGGGCACGGTGTGCTCTCCTGTGTGAGTCTGTGAAATGAAGCGGTCAGCTTTCAGCGATCAGCTGAACGGCAGCAGCAAGGAGTAAGAAGCAAGCAGTAAGTCAAAGTCACCAACGGTTAGTCGCGCCGGACACCCGGACGTCCTGGAGTGGGTCTTCATAGCCAATATCTGCCATCCAGCATCCGATATCCAGCTCCTACTTCCCGGTCAACAGCCTGATATACTCCCGGGCGATCTCGAGATCTTCCAGTGCCTCTGCGGCCTCGCAGAGGGGCTTGCGCTCGCCCTTGACTGCGGCGACGAAGTTCATCGCCTGTTGGCGCATAGCGTGGATCCAGGGGAGTTGCGGTACCCGCGTCTCCGGCGTCACGCCATTGCCGGGGTCCCGGAAGAACTCGACACGCCCGGGGCGGTGGCTGGCCAGGGGCGCGGGGAGCTCCAGCTTGACGGTGCCGTGCTCGAAGCAGACGAGCGCAGATTCCTGCCAGTCGATGGTGGTCTGGTAGGGCGACATCTCTATGGTGCAGGCAGCGCCACTCTCGCTCTGGCCGGCCAGCAGGACGCCGGACGGGTCGGCGTAGGTGACTGTGTAGGACTCGCCCAACAGGTGGCGCATCAGGTTCACCTGGTGGATGTAGTAGTTGACGAATGCGGTATAGCGGCTGTAAGTCTCGGCGTCCATATCCGGCGCGGCCGGGTCCCGATCAAGGGCAAGATAGCCGCCCTGAGCCGTGATCAGGTCGGTGAAGCCCGCGGCGACCCAGTCGCCGGCAGGCATCAGGATGCGTATGTAGGTCATCCTGCCGAGATCACCGGTCTGCTTGATCCGATCGATCTCGGCCTTGGCCATCATCGTGGCCGGATCGCTGCGTTTGTGATAGCCCACCATGTGCCACGTGCCGCTGGCAGCGACGGCAGCGACGAGTTTCTCGCCGACCTCGACCGATGCAGCCAGAGGCTTCTCGGTAAAGACCGGGACACCCGCCTTGAGCAAGACCGGCACCAGTTGCCCGTGCCGGTCAAAGGGCTGGGAGGCGACGATGCCGTCCAGCTCCTCCGCGGCGAGCATATCCTCCAGCGACGCGTAGACCTTGGAGATGCCATAGCGCGTTGCCACGGATCGGCCCAGATCCTGGCGCAGTTCAGCGAGCGCCACGACCTCGCACCCCTCTACGGTGACGTAGTTCCTGAGGTGCGCGCACTGGCCCATGCTGCCGACGCCGGCGAATCCGATTCTGATCTTCCCATCTGTCATATCTTGCCTCCTGTGCTCAAACAAGCTCCATCCAAGTCTAGGTCTTGCCGATGAGCGTCTTGAGCGCCCTGGCATAGCGGCTGTAGTTATCCCACGAGACGTCGTCCGGTACAAGATGATCCAGCGCAGGGATGTAGCAGCCTGTGTCAAGCGCCTGCTGGATACGGGCCAGCTCCGCATCGATGGCGCCGGGGCCCTTGGCCAGGGCGCGCTTGTCGATGCCGCCCATCAGCGCCAGATCCGGGTGTTCTCTGCGCCACACACTGACGTCGCATCCGGCTGCGACCTCCATCGGAAAGAGTAAGTTGACGCCAGCATCGATCATAGGGCGTGCGATCATCGCCGGATTCCCATCAGTATCCACGGAGATGATCGGAATGCTGTGGGCGTCGGCGAAGGCCGTGATCCGTCCGTAACAAGGACCCAGGAACGCCTCCCACATCTTCGGCGAGATCAGCGGGCCGTTGCGGTAGCACATATCCTCCCAGAGATGGATCTCATCCACCCGGATCTCCGCCACGACCTGCTCGAAAACCGCGAGGTAAAGGGTGGCCAGATGGTCCATAATGTCGTGCGCCAGATCCGGCATGGTGATGAGGGCGATCAAGCCCTCCTCATCGCCCATCAGCCAGCGATAGGGGCCGAAGATGCCGGCGTTGGGGTACGCGCCCAGACGGATCGGAGTCCCACTGGCCATCCACTCCCGCCCCTGCTCTCGCCATGGTCCTTGGAGCCGGTCCGGATGGTGAGGGTCAAGATAGGTGGCCTTGAATCGCTCCCAGTCCTGACGATTCTTGACCGGAAACTCGAGAAACGCGGACATCGACTCGCCGTGCTTGTAGTCGCGGCGTTTGATGCCCCAGCTGTCTGTGAACACCACGTAGTCCTCGTCCTCCTCCAGGACGACGCGTTCGATCTCCGGGCATGGCCCTGTGTTGACCGGCAGGGCCATGGGCAGTGCATCGCTGTCGAGCTCGACCCGCACGTCGGCGAAGGTGCGGAGGCGTTGTGGCAACCCCTCCTCCTGCCAGCGCTGCCACGTCCGGTCCCAGGGCCCCCAGAAGAGCCCGAAGGGCGCACGATCGGTGGGCCGTCCGAGGATGCAAGCGACGTAGCGTTCTCTGTCGTTCACTTACGAGAGTGTCTCCGAATGTGTGTGTAACGTGCCTTAGGCACTCAAGTGTAGGATAGACCAGAAGTCCGGAGATGAAAAATCGCAGTCAGTGATGAGTCCCAACTGCCGCGGGTCTTGCGTCGCGTGCCGGGTGCGCTGCCTGGTCGCGTGCTAAGTCATGAGTGAGTAGGCATGACAACTCCCGCTCTCAGTTCCCTGCATTATCTACTTGACACTAATATTAGAGTGTACTATAATATTAGTGTGTAATCTAGCAATCAGGAGGCCGGTGATGAGAGAGTTCTCGCTTCGGGAGCGGAAGTACGCTCAGACCAAGTCGGATCTGCTGCACGCCGCATTAGCGGCGCTGGATCACAAGACGCTTGATGAGATCTCGGTACGGGAGATCTGTGAGGCCGTGCCGGTCTCAGCGTCAACTTTCTTCAATTACTTCTCTACGAAGCGTGACGTGCTGGCATACTACTTACAGCTGTGCATGGTCCGGGTGAGGGTGCGCGTTCGGAACGTGATCGAGGAGACCGAGAGTGGCATCCGTGCTGTCGAGGCGATCTTCGATGAGACGGCGCAGATGGTATCGCCACATCCGCGCGTGATGTGTGAGCTTGTGGCATACTATGCTGTGGGCATCCCTCAGGAAGGTCCGCCCCCTCTCACTGGTGCGGAGCTGGCGCTTCATTTCCCGCATTTACGGGCGGCGCCCCGGGAAGCCACGGATCTCTACGATCTGTTGAGGGAGGGGCTCCGGCGGGCCGTGGCGCGCGAGGAACTCCCTCAGAAGACAGACACCCTCTCGGTCCTGGTTATCCTCATGAACATTTTCTTTGCGACGTTCGTTACGGCTCGGCAGCTCGGCGTTGATCCTGAGGAGATCGACCGGCTCTATCGCCGGCAGCTCGACCTTGTCTGGGGTGGAGTGCGTCACACCTCGCAGCACGAGGGGCAACCGGGTGCAGCGGAAGTGCATGATGATCCTCATTGAGGCGGATGTGCGCCTCGCATCTCGCGGCTGGCAGTGCGTCGTGGCAGAACTGATACCAGATTTCCTGAGGGGGTAGAACGGAGATGAACACAGCCTTCCTGCAGCTTCGCGGATTGCGCAAGAGCTATGGCACTGCGCGCACGGGCATTGTCGAGGCCGTCAAGGGCATTGATCTCGACATTCATGCTGGGCA
Organism: uncultured Anaerolineae bacterium; assembly: GCA_965602565.1. Taxonomy (GTDB): domain Bacteria; phylum Chloroflexota; class Anaerolineae; order B4-G1; family SLSP01; genus PWVB01. Next base: position 770 of record CBFCZM010000242.1, on the reverse strand, counting down.
GCTTTTTGGTTTCCTCGGCCCGAACGGCGCCGGAAAGACGACCACGATCAAGATGATCTGCGGTTTGGTCAGGCCGACGGCAGGCACCGTTTCGGTGGATGGCATCGATATAGGGCGCAGACGCGGTGCTGCGACGCAGCGCGTTGGCGCCGTGCTCGAAGGTACTCGCAATATCCACTGGCCGCTCTCTGCCTGGGACAACATGCTCTACTTCGGTCACGTCAAAGGGATGTTCGGGCACACTCTGCGTGCGCGGGCCGAACGTCTCCTGCGTATGCTGGAGCTCTGGGATCGGCGGGATGACCTCGTGGGCACCTTCTCCCGGGGGATGCAGCAGAAGGTGGCGATCGGGTGCGCGCTTATCGCGGATCCGCCCGTGGTGATGCTCGATGAGCCGACGTTGGGCCTGGACGTTCAGGCTGTCGTGGCGGTCCGACATCTCATCAAGACATTGGTCGAGGATGAAGGCAAGACGGTGATCCTCACGACGCACCAACTCGACATGGCGGAGGCATTGTGTGATCGAGTAGCGATCATCAACAAGGGCCGGATTGTGGCCGATCAACCTGTAGCAAGCCTGTTGGCTTTGTTCCGAGAGAAGACCTATCGGATCAAGGTGGAAGGGCGTCTAGCTGAGACCGCTGTGGCAAGCCTTGGCGACGTCAGTCTAGACACTGTCAATGGCGATACCGTCCTCCGCGGCCCGATCGACCATGCTGAGGTCCTATACGACTTGATCGCCCGGTTGCGTTCGCTGGGCGTGAGGCTGC
>CBFCZM010000241.1:0-4881 GCA_965602565.1 uncultured Anaerolineae bacterium | reverse complement strand
ATCGCTGAGCCGGGTGCCCCGGTCCCAGGTTGGCATGTCCTCGAGACGCAGCAGAACATCCAGAGTAGCCATGCCCAGACCAACTACTTGCGGGGTCTCTTCCGTAGTCACGAGTTCTAACAATACTGATAGTTGAAAGCGTGTCAAGCGCGAAGTCTGACGTCTGACGGATTGACAGACCCAACAGCGGGATGGATGTGAGACGTGAGGGAACACATGCGGGACCGATGGGCTATACGGAGCGCACGGGCTGATCTTGGGCTTCCTGCGGGGGTCAGGTCAATCGCGGTCATCACACCATCGAGACAACAGCTGACGCAGAACCGTCGGCGTCAAAGGCTTGGTGACATATCCATCCAGCCCAGCTTCGGCACACTGACTCTCGGTGCTCGGTCCCGGCTCAACCGTCATCCCTATCAAGGCGGCGCTCCGTCGGCCTCCATCACCCGCAGAAAGAGCGGCGGCGCGGAGAGCAGTCACCGACTCAACCAGCTTGACGCGGTTCCATTGCAGATCCAACAGCACCAGATCGACAGGTCTGTCCGACAGAACGCGAAGGGCCTCCGCCTCTGTCGCGACCGGGACAACATCACATCCGGTGCTGGCCGCATCCTGTGCCGCCACCCGACGCAGGATGGTATTGTGCTCAATCAAGAGCACAGCAGGCAATTCGCAAGCTGCGGCCCCCGCCCCATCCGCGCCGAAGCCACCCAACGACGAGATCGCGGCAGAGATCGGCCTGCCCACAGCGGCTGCGTCGATTGTGGCGTCGAGCACATCAACTCTGGACATAGCGTGGACCACAGCACCGTAGAGCTGGCCCCGGTGGAACGGTTTCGTGAGATAGCCTGAGAAGCCCACACGCCGAGTTCGCTGCTCCTGCCCAGGGGCATCGTAAGCAGTGATCAGCACCAGACGGGTATCCTGCAAGCCTGGCAGTTGCTGAATCGCACCGGCAAGCACAACACCATCCATCTCCGGCAGCATCAGATCGATCAGCGCGACATGATAGGGACGATTGATACTGCGGGCTCGACGCAGCGCGGCCAGAGCCTGTCGTCCATCGGCCACAGCATGGCAAGTAGCCCTCCAGGCCTCCAGATAGCTCTGGAAGATCTCACGATTGCCGACCAGATCGTCCACGACCAGGACTCGGAGGCCGTCAAGCGACTGCTCCTTCTGGAGTTCGCGAGGTTCCGAGAGATCGATAGTGTCCAGGGCCACAGCGTACTGAACCGAGTACCAGAAGACCGTGCCACCCATGGGGTTTGCACGCACCCCAATCTGTCCGCCCATGGCGCCCACCCAGCGCTGCGCCGTGGCCAGGCCCAGGCCGCTCCCGCCAAAACGACGGGTCGTGGTTGAGTCAGCTTGCGTAAATGGCTCAAAGAGCCAATCCTCAGCACCCTCCGGCAGGCCGATGCCGGTATCACTGACGGAGAACCTGAGCCTGGCCGATTTCCTCGCTCTGGCAGACTCAGAGTACACAGGCTCAACCCGCACGATGATCTCCCCCTCTTCCGTGAACTTCAGCGCATTGTCCAGCAGGTTCTCCAGGATAGCGCCCAGGCGGACCGGGTCTCCGAGCAGCTGAGACGGCAAGTCCGGATGGCAGAAGGTCATCAGACTGAGACGCTGCTCCTGAGCCTGCGGCTTGAAGAGATCTGTGACCTTCTCGACGATTGCCACCGGGTCGAACGGAAGTTCCGCCAACGTCAGATTTCCCGACGCCACGTCGATGTAGTCCAAGATACCGTTGATCTGGACAAGCAACAGGTTCGCCGCCTCTTGTGCCAGCTCCGCGTACTCGCGCTGCTCGCGTGTCAGCCGCGTGCCAAGCAGCATCTCCGTCATGGAGATCACAGGGTTGAGCGGCGTCCGGATCTCATGGCCCACAACGGCCAGGAATTCCGACTTGGCGCGATCGCTGGCGCGCACCCGATCGCGCGCATCGGCCAGCTGTACGTTCATTCGGACAATCTCCTCAGCATTTGCCTCTCGCTGCGCCATGACCTTCGCGCGCTCGATCTGGAGTGCAATGGCCGCAGTGGCAGCGCCCAGATAGTCGACCTCATCGTCCGTCCAGGGCACCAACTTGGCGTAGGATTCGAACCCCAGCAGACCCAGCAGGTCACCTTGCACGATGATCGGCAGGACCAGACACGTAACCGGCATTGCTGTTGCGCCGGCTGCATCGATGGCTGCGTCGGCCAGGGATACTCGCACAGGACGACCGCGCTTGAGCGTGTGCAGCCAGTGCGCGAAGGGCCTCAGCCGCAGATACGCGTCCAGGTCAATGGGCTCCTGCTGCGGAACCCGCTGTTCGCCTCGCCACACCAGACCATTGACTGAAGGATCACCATGCAACAGCGCGCCGCTGAGATCAACGTAGTAGGCCAGGTTCGCGCCGGCTGCATACCCCAGCATCGCCAGCGTGTCACTGGTCACCGGATCGTCCTGTGGGCCGGCCGCCAGAAGACGGTGGGAGACCTGCGTCAGTGCGCCCAGATAGAGATCTCGGCGGATCAAGCCCTGTTCGGCAATGCTTTGCTCGGTAATGTCACGGATGACACAGAGGACGTGACTATCCCCCTCAGGCACAGAGCGAACCTCGCAGTAACGGCGCTCCGGAGCCCGACCATCAGGGGTCACCAAGGCATAGACGGCGGACCGTGGAGCTGCTTGCGTCAGCGTCTGCTCGACCGTGGCCAAGAGGACCTGAGCCGCCGGAGCGGGCAGCAGCGCGCTCAGGGACCGGCCCACCGCGTCCCAGTCAGCGATGCCTGTATCAGCCAGACCACGGTGGTAGGCCGTGACCACGCCATCTGCCGTGCAACGCAAGACAGTATCCGGGAGCGAAGCGAAGACGCTGCCTGAACACTGCGGGTCCGGAGATTGGCTGGTCGAGGTCCTCAAAGATACTCCCGGGTTCCTACCATCTGCGTGACGGACTAGGATTCCTGCACGCGCGTCGTGATGAAGCGGACTTGGCCCAGATCCAGAGCAGCGCCGGGTTGAACAACTATCGGGTACTCATGCCCCGCGCCTTCGTAGCCCACCTGGCCTATAGCGGACCCGCGCCCCGACGCCGAGAGCAGGTCCCCACGCTGATAGAGGACGCTGCAACCAAGCGCGAGAACGGCAATTGCCAGCACTGCGATCTGCCGGAATGTTGGACGAGTCAGGCGAAGTCATCGCTGATTCACACCAAGCTAGATTGGCAGAAACACGGCCACTAGCACACAACCTAACTATATTCGATCCGCCAGATTTCGCAATCCCTCAGGGTTAGAGTGCGGTTTGGCTCGGCTGCGAGTATGGGAGAGATATTCCCCAGAGAGACATAGATTCGGCGTGATCCTGGCCCGCAGAACCGCGTTGCGGGATGCATAGCCCTGGTCGGAATACCTCGCCCTCATTGCGTGGCCCCGACCGCACGTGGGGTTGCGCAACACGCGCCGCAAATCCTGGCGTTTCCTACAGGTGACAGCAGGTCAATCTGAGTGTATGCTGGAGAGGTAGTCGCTCCGGACTTAACCGTGTGGGCTCGGCGGCTGCAATCCGGCCCGACGTCAGAACCCTAGCGCGACTGGAACGAATCATGAACACTGCTCACGATGAACCACATCGCCCCCCGCCAGGGCAGCTCTGGCTGCAGGCCCTGGGCTTCGCGGTCCCCATCACCGGACTCGTCCTTGGCCTGATGGTCAAGTGGTTCGCACTCAACAACCGCTACGTAACCTTTCTCTATCACCACGATATGGGACCTCGGGTGCCGGACACGCGCCCGTTCAGCCCCGTGACCCGCAGCCGGTACTGGATGGCAGGGCTCGTCGCGGCGGGAGCGATCGGGATACTCGCAACCGGCGCCAGCTTCATCCTGGGACGGTTGTCTCGACGCTACCGTGCCCCAGACTGGTGGCGAATCTGGATGCTCTGTGCCGGACCCCTGGCCATCGGCATCCCGGCTATCACCATGACGTCGAACGTTCCGACGTTACCCCTCCGGTTGGCGTCGCTCACCGCCGCCGCAACACTCGCCGGGCTGGCCCTGGCACTGCTCCCCGGGCGGGTCGTGGCCGAACGACCGCTGGAGGCCGCATTCCTGGGACTGGATGGGGTGAGTCTCGCGCTCTGGCTACTAGCCCTGCCCGGTCTGGAGTACGTGCCCGAATGGATCGCCGGCGGTGGCCGCCTGTGGCTCCTGATGCTGGTGCTGCTGCCCCTGGCTGGGCTCGCCGGCCTGGCCATCCTGTCCGTCCTACGGGCGGCGCTTGGCGTCGCACGTCCCACTGCCTGGGAGCTGAGTCTGGCAGCACTCATCGTCGCCTACATCGTCTTGCCCATCGTCCACCACGTCGTCTTCACCGGTGGTCTCTACTACATCAGCGATATGGACAACTTCTTCTCACGCGATCTGGGGATTCAGGCCCTCACCTTCGCGGCCACGGCAGCCTTGATCTGGGCGACTCTGAGAGCTCGCCGAGCCGTGCTTCCAAGGTAACGGAATCTGCGTATGCTTGTGCTGTGACAAAACACGTCCTTGCTTTCGCGATCCTGGCACTCATGCTCACGGCCTGTGCATCTGGAACCGGCGCCGACCCACTGCATCTCACCATCCTCTATACCAACGACGAACACGGATGGATGGCTGCAACCGAGAACACGGGCGGCGCAGCCGGTATGATGCAGCGATGGCGCGAGGACGAAGGCTACACCGAGGACGGCCCGCTCCTCATACTGAGCGGCGGCGACACCTGGACCGGCCCCGCAATCTCTTCCTGGTTTGACGGCGAACCCATGGTGGAGGTGATGAATGCGATGGGCTACGACGCCGCTGCGCTGGGCAACCACGAGTTCGACTTTGGCATAGACGGACTT
>CBFCZM010000240.1:0-4881 GCA_965602565.1 uncultured Anaerolineae bacterium | reverse complement strand
ATAGCGTTCAGCCGTGATGTGCTCGATGGGATGCTCAAAGCCCCCGGGATGCTCGCGGGGATTGTTCTGCTCGTTGCCGATCTGTATCGTCCACGTATAGCTACTCGCGGAGCGCCCGGCGTCCTTCAGATGAAGCGCCACCCAACGCGCGGCAGCCGCGGCGTAGTCATCGTAGAACCTTGATTCCGGCAACGTCCCACCTGGCTCATAGCCGTGGTTGAGGCGGACAATGACGCCATAGCCGGCATCGACCCAATCCCACAGCCGGCGGCGGATCTCCGCGTTCAGATTGATGGTGTGGGCGTGCCGTCATAGAGCCCGCGAATACGCTCCCGGCAATATGGATCATCGGCAACCGAGACAGCATGTATGCCAAATATGTGCGGAGAAACCCCGGTCTGCACCCCGGCGGGACTGGCGGGCTGCCGCTCGTCCTGCTGCTCGGGATGGCGGAGGTACCAGGCGGCGGCATACCCTTCATACAGAGCCGGCGTGCGCACGTGAATCCATTCGCCGTGCTGGCTGACCTTCTTCCCGGTAGCCACCGGATCTTCGAGCGACGTCAGCACCGTCTTGTGGGGCATCCACCAGATCCTGTCGTACGTAGCGCCCGGGCCTGCCCGCAGCCGGAGTCCAAGGTGAGGGCATTCAACGACGACATGCGTCGTCGGCTCACCTGTCGGAGGCTCCGGGATCACCGGTTTCTCGCCGAATGGCTCGAGCTTGACGCAATCTGCACCGCAGTAGCCCACCTCGCCCAGCGGCGTCTGGATGTGAAGCCACTCCCCTCGCTGCCCGACCCGCGCCTCAACGACCTCTGCAGCGTCCAGCGTCTTCAGCAGTGTCCCGTGGAGGCACCGCGCTACCTCACCATACTGCGTGCCCGGCCCCTCGTGAACTCGCAGAGCCTCGTCCTGGCTGTCCACGACAACGAAAACCACCGTGTCGGGATGGGATGCGGGCTCGGGCTGACCGTCAGGCAGCGCTACATGCCAGGCGGCGACCCAGCCGACATCGCCGGCCGCGATCCTAACCCAGAGCCATTGTTGGCGCTGCCCGACCTTGCTCCTGACGACCTCAGGGTCCTCAAATGTGTCCAGGAGCTCACCGTCATCAACCTGCGCGATGATCTGTCCACGGGCGCGCGGCAGCGCCCGCAGATTCAGAGAACCCGCGTCCTCGCTGGCCACAACAACCTGCATCGTCACGTCGGGAGGATCCAGCTTGCCGGGCTGGTCACCAGCGTAGTCGACAAGAAAAGGCTCAGGATCCACCAGGTCGTAAGGGTACTCCGTCGCTCCGTCAACCGTGGCGCCGTGATGCTTGAGGCTGAGATGCAGATGTGCGCTGGTGGCATACCCGGTGTCGCCGGACAGACCGATCAACTGCTTGGCCCGAACCAGCTGGCCCCGCACCACCACCACCTGAGACAGATGCGCATAGATCGTCTCGTAGCCGTCCGCGTGCTGCACGCGCACCTGATTGCCATAGGGTCTCAGCATCGGGTCGGCGAACCCGTCCAGACGCACATCCCTCACAAATCCATCCGCTACGGTGAAGATCTCACTGGCATACGGGGCGGCTAGGTCCACACCTTCATGGCCCGGAAGACCGAACTTGCTGTAGATCTCGGGGTGCTCCCCAAATCTCTGACGGATGATGCCTTGCCGGGTGGGCCAGCGCATCCAGAAAGCCATGAGTTGCCTCCTTACGTCGCCCGCGAGTCGGGGGCCTGATGCGGCCAATTGTTACAATTGCGTTACGATTCCATAAACATGGCGTTACCTCCTTAGTATAAGTGTGGTTTGGCGTGAAGTCAACAAAAAAAAGAAGCGAGAGTGCGTGGCGTCAGGGCAGTTGCCACATCCGAAGGTCTGAGTACAATCTAGATCATATGAGTGACAATCAAGGGTTGGGCGAAGGGCTGATCATCAGATCTCAGAGCGGATTCTACACCATCCTCACCGATGGTGGGGAACAGGTCGTAGCGCGAATCCGCGGGCGGCTGAAGAAGAAGCGCAGCGACACTACCATCGTTGCCGTGGGAGACCGTGTGAAGTGGCAGGTCCTCCCAGATGAGAGCATCGTCATCGAGGAAGTCCGCGAACGCAAACGGGTCCTGGCACGCCTCAAGCCCCTTGCGGACGGCCGCGGTTCCAGGCGTTGGGATCGCCGGGGCTACCTGCGGGAAAAAGAGCAGGTCATCATCGCCAACCCGGATCAGGTCGTCTTCGTCGTCGCGTGCGCCGACCCGGAGCCCCATCTCAAGATGCTCGACCGTCTCCTGGTGGGCGCCGAACGACAGAGCATCCCATCGGTTGTCTGCGCCAACAAGACCGATCTCACCGGCATGGATGGCGCCAAGCGCGTTTTCAGCATCTACGAAGACATCGGCTACACCGTACTCTATACCAGCGCCCACGATGGGACCGGCATCGACGGCTTGCGCGCGCAGCTGAAGGATGAGATGTCGGCGCTGGTCGGCCCGTCGGGCGTCGGCAAGTCCAGCCTGCTCAACGCCCTGGAACCCGGATTGGCACAGCGGGTGATGAATGTAAGTGCCGTCACAGGCAAAGGGCGCCATACGACAACGGTGGCCGAGCTCGTCCCCCTCCAGGTAGGTGGCTGGGTGGCAGATACACCTGGAATACGCGCGCTCGCGCTGTTCGATCTCGACCCTGAGGAGATCGACGCCTACTTCCCGGACATCGCGCCCTACGTACCCACCTGCAACTTCTCGGACTGCAGCCACACCGTGGAACCCGGCTGCGCGGTGCGGCTGGCTCTTGCGGCCGGAGCCATCGATGAACACCGGTACGAAAGCTACGTTCGTCTCCACCAAGAGCACCGCAAGTTAGCCGACATGTACTGGTGGGGGATCAACGAAGCATAGACCGGATGCTGCCTAACCTTTCCCTCTGAGATCGAGCTCGCCGCAACGATGGCTCTCGCGCCGGGGTGTCTCCCGCCTTGGTAGCGTTCACGAGGTGTGTATCGTCGCGATCTGGTTGCCACAGTGCAGTTTTGGCCCCCCATCACCCGCTACACCCACCACCGTCAGGGCTGATACTGCCCGGCCAGCGAGCTGGCCGGTTGCCTGTTAGCCGTCTAGCAGGTAGAATACGTGCCGTTCAACATCATGTTCGGAAGACTGCCGTCTGAGTTCGATTCAGCCGACACCAAGAGACCTGGAGGTTCAGCATCATGACGATCCGCAGAAAGGCTCTGATATCAATAACTATCGCCGTGGTTCTGCTCACAGCGTCAACGACGCTCGTAAGCGCGCAGGCGTCCGCGCGTGCCTACTCGCTCGGCGCCGTTCTGCCTCCGCTGCCCGAATGGCCCATCATCGGACCGGTGCTCCGCTTCCTGGGTCTCGTGCAGGACGCCGCACCGGAGGTTGGCCCCACCCCCGACCCAAGTCTGCCCGAGTACCGCATCACCTCGTTGGAGGACGTCGAGCAGCTTCACGACATCGAGACCAACAGACGGGTCCGCATCATTGCGACCGACACTGACTTGAACCAGATGATCCGCGATCTGCTGTCTGAGGCCGGTCACAGCGAGGCCGCCAGCCTCAGGGTGGCGTTCGATGACCCGATGATCGCCGCTGACGCACACGTCAGCACCACCATCATTGACCGCGCTGGCGTGGATGTCCCGGCCTGGGTCCGCGGGAACTTCAACATCCTGGCCACCTTCACGGCAGTAGCCAGCAACTGCAGCGTCACCGTGACGTTTGAGGAAGTCAAGGTGAACAACTGGAGCTTTGGCCTGCGACCGGTCGCCAACCGGCTCATCAACCAGCAGATCCTCAAGTTCTGGCCTGACGAAGTCTGTGCCGAAAGCGTCATCGTCATGGATGGCGAAGCCGCCGCAGAGGGCTACCGGAGAGAATAGAACGTTAATGAAACCATCGAAGTATGTTGCACGCCGGATTATCAACTTCCTGGCCCGGTCACTGACAGACATCGTATGCAAAGTCGAGACGCAGGGCTTGGACCGGATCCCGGCTAAAGGGCCTATCATCGTCATCGTGAATCACGTGAACAACCTTGAACTGCCCATTATCTACCCGCGGGCACGCACTGATGTGGGAACCGGGTACTCCAAGGCCGAGAACTGGGACAGTCCGCTCTTCAGCCTGGTCTTCAACAACTGGGATCTGATCCCACTGGAACGCGGTGAAGCAGATGTGACGGCGATGCGGAGGGGGCTCCAGGCACTGGCCGAGGACAAAATCCTGTTCATCACACCTGAGGGCACCCGCAGCCGCCACGGCAGGATGCAGAAGGCCAAGCCAGGGGTCGTGCTGATGGCCGTGCGAAGCGGCGCTCCGGTCTGGCCCATCGCCTGCTACGGCGGGGAGCGATTCACCGAGAACATCAGGCACTGGCGGCGTACGGACTACCACGTGGTGGTCGGTGATCCTTTCACAGTCAGCAGCAACGGGACCAAGATCACGGCGCCGGTTCGCCGGCAGATCGTGGACGAGATGATGTACCAGATTGCGGCGCTGATGCCTCCAGCCTATCGCGGCTACTACCACGACGTATCGGCCGCCACAGAGGAGTACTTGCGCTTCTCCGCCCCCGACCACAGCAACCTATCTGGCGTCGCGTCGGCCGAGCTGCGGACCAGGGCCGAATCACAGCCATCCCTCCCATAGTGCCACGCTACTGCAGGAGCTAGAATGAACTACAAGATCCTGGGCAACACCGGTGTCAAAGTCTCATCGCTCTGTGCCGGCACGATGTCGTTTGGTGGAGACGCCGACGAAGCGACATCTGCAGCGATGTTCAGCCGCTGCCGCGAGGTCGGTATCAACTTCTTCGACTGCGCCAACGTCTATGCGAAGGGCCGTTCGGAGGAGATCCTGGG
>CBFCZM010000239.1:0-4887 GCA_965602565.1 uncultured Anaerolineae bacterium | reverse complement strand
GGTTGCCAAGCGCTCCAAGCTCCGCCTCAACGTCGGCTGGCGCTTCCACCTCGGCGACGCCCCACAGGGCGCGCAGGCCACCCAGGCTGCCGAGGCGGCACAGGCCGACTTTGACGACACAGGCTGGGAGCTGGTCAACATCCCGCATACGCTCAAGCTGACCTCGCTGAATCTCGACGACTGTGATGACGACAAGACGCAGCCGACGTTCCATCGCGATGTGGGCTGGTACCGGCGTGCCTTCACGGTGGACGCCAACCCTGAGCGCAAGGTCTTCTTGGAGTTCGAGGGCGCGCACCAGGTCACTGACGCGTGGGTCAACGGACACCACGTGGGCCAGCACGCTGTCAGCGGCTACACCCCCTTCCACTTCGACGTAACCGACTTTGTGGATCGCGACGGCGAGAATGTCGTGGCCTTGCGCGTTGATAATCGTGTCAATCCCGATGTCCCCCCGGATCCTGGGCCTTTCGATTATGTCCTCTTCAGCGGGCTCTATCGCGAGCTCTATCTGGTGCAGACTGAGCGCGTCTATCTGCCTTTCCCATGGGAATCCCGGACCGCCGGTGTCACTATCACGACGCCCACAGTGAAGGTGAATCCTGGCGCGACGGCTGCGCCCGCCGTTGCTGCTGCGCCGGCCGGCGCGGCAGCGACGGTCGACGTCAAGACCTCCGTCCGCAACACCCACGCTGAGGGGGGCATCTGCACCGTGCTGACGCGCGTGATCGACGCCGAGGGCGTGGTCGTCCTGCGGATGCAGTCCACGCACGAGATCCCCGCTGGCGGGGAGGTCATTTTCTCGCACTGCAACGGCATCGATGAGGATGTGCATCTGTGGTCCTGCGACGACCCTTACCTCTATCGCGTCAACACGCTAGTCTTTGACGGGGACGACCCGGTGGACTGCGTCGAGAATCCATTGGGGCTGCGTACCTTCGAGCTGCGTGCGGATCAGGGCTTCTTGCTCAACGGCAAGCCGCTGATGCTGGTTGGGACCAATCGCCACCAGCATTACCCCTACATCGGCGACGCCGTGCCCAAGTCGCTGCACCGCAAGGATGCGTTGCAGTTCAAGGCCGTGGGCTTCAACGTCGTCCGCCTGGCCCACTACCCGCACGACAACGCTTTTATCGAGGCGTGCGATGAGCTGGGCATCTTGGTCTACGAGGAAGCGCCAAGCTGGATCAATTTCGGTGGTGAGACGTGGACGAAGAATCTGGAGGAGGCGCTGCGTCGCGCGGTTCGCAACCACAAGAACCACCCCAGCATCTTCACGTGGGGTGGCGGGATCAACCACCGCGGCTCCTTCGAACCTCTGCACTATGCGGCCAAGGAGGAGGACCCCACGCGTTGGACCGCCTCGAATCACAGCCCGTGGTCGGGCGCACAGCGTGCCGGCATCTGCGACATCTACACCAATATGGACTATCGGGATATCGCTGTCGGTGATGAGCCGCTCTTCGCGATGGAACATGGGGCCTCGCCCGGCGGCGAGCGCGCCCAGATACTCGTCTCGCGGTACAAGGGTGATCCGCGCCGTTTTGGAACAGCGGCCTGGACGGCTCACGCCTACTACACTTTCCATCCTCAGACCGGGGGGCAGCAGAACCGCACCCGCGGCGGCATGATGGACATCTTCCGCATCCCGCGTCCCGTTATGGCCTGGTATCAGTCGGAGATGACCGATAAGCCGATGATCACTATCGCCGATGCCTGGCGCGAGGGGCTGACAAGCCTGCGCATCTTCAGCAACTGCGATGAGGTGGAGCTGGTCGTCAACGGCACCTCGCTGGGCAGGCGCCGGCCCGACGCCGACCCTGAGAAGGAAAATCTGGCCCACCCGCCGTTCACCTTCCAGCTCTGCTGGCAGCCGGGCGAGGTGGTCGCCCTGGGGTGGAAGGAGGGCCGGGTCCAGGCCGCGGCAATTGCGAGAACCCCGTTGGCACCTGCCGGCATCGCGCTCTCTGTCGACGTGGAGGGGCGGGGTTTCGTCGCGGATGGTGCGGACATCGTGATGGCTTATGCCCGGATCGTGGACGCGAACGGCACCACGGTCACGGATTATGACGGTAAGATCACCTTCACGATTGGTGGCGGTGCCGCCGGCAATGCCAGCGGTGCTGAGATCGTCGGCGGACCTGAGATCGGTTCTAACCCGATGGAGTGTTTCGATGGAATTGCTCCGGCGCTGGTGCGTGCCGGGTTGGAGGCGGGGACGATCGCCCTCACGGCTGAGGCCCCGGGGCTCCGATCGGACAGCGTGACGCTGGAGACCACGCCCTATATCGCCGACGCCATTACCACCGCCGCGCGGCCCATCTACGATCTACCGCGCGTGCGGCTGGATCTGGGGGGGGCAGGCCAGCATGTGCAATACGGCTGGACGCCGTGGGTGGGCGAGCGTGGCTCCGAAGCCGACATTGTTCTGGATGCATTTGCCGGCGCGAAAGTCATGCTGCGTCCCTCCGCCGTCTGCGGCGGAGGGCGTGAGCTGTGGTGGCGCGGGGAATCCAATGTGCCCGGTCCCCTGGGCTTTATGGCTGAGGACGGCGTCTGCGCGGTGGGCGTGCTGACGATCGAATTCGCCGGGCTGCAGGCCGGGCGCTACCGGCTGCGTACTTATCATCACGGCCCGTCATCGGACACGGACAAGATGGACCCGCTGCACGGCAAGACACACGCAGCGGATATCGCCAAGCTGCCGCCCGCCATCAGCCTTGACGCTAGCGTGAGCGACGGCACCCGGTGCTGGACGGCGGCTGCCTACAAGCCTCAGGGCCAGGGCAAGCTGATCGGCCCCGAAGGGCCCACCACCATTGATGTTGCCTTTACCAGCGACGGCGCAGCGCCGGTGATCGTCACCCTCGTGTCGACCAACGGTGCCGGCAGCATCTGGCTCAATGGCCTCGATCTGCGGCAGGTGGGAACAGCAAGTCACGAATAGCTAATCTCAAATCGCAAATGGCAAATTGCAGGCTGGGATTTGAGATCTGCCATTTGTGATTCGCCTTTTCCAGATTGGTGTAGATTAGTGAAGATTCGTGGTTAATACTCCGGAAACTTGGAGGTGGTCTATGCCCCGCGACCCGTGGGTTGACGTCAGGACGTATCACGACTTCCCGGCCGATCAAGTGATCTCCGCGCTGCAGAAGGAGATCCGGCGGGGGCATACCGAGAACGCAGCGCTGCTGGCCTACGAGATGGCGATCACCAGCCCGGCGCTGGAGGACTTCCTCTGGCAGCGCCTGATGGTCATCTCGGTGGAAGATATCGGTTTCGGCGACACAAAGGCCCCGGTAGTGATCAATGCGCTGGTGCAGATGCTGGCGACCTTCGACCGCAGCCAGGGCGAGCGCAAGCTTTTCGCGATCCACGCCGTGCGTTACCTCTGCGCGTGCTTCAAGGATCGCTCCAGCGACGAGATGGTCAACTGGATCGCGAAGGGCGTGGAGAGCGGCACGCTGCTGCCCGAGATCCCCGAGTATGCGCTGGATATGCACACGGCTGCGGGCCAGGCGATGGGTCGCGGCGACCGCCACTTCTGGGAGGTGGGCGCCCGGCTCGATCCCGAGCTGCCGGGCCGTATTACAGCATATCGCGACCGGGTGCTGGCGTTGCTGACGGAAGGGGAGTAACCACGAATCTCGCGAATCTACACCAATCAGAAAAAGGTAGATGGTGTTTCGGGGAGCAAGATGACGGATCAGGCGACGGTGATCGTTGAGGGGGAGAGTTGTGCCGCCGCGTCCTCGTTTCTCGGCATCGACAGTGTACGGGATTCTCGAGCTACTCTCCCAGGCCTGCCCACGCCTCGTGGCTGATGCGGGTGAGGCCCAGCTCGGAGCCCAGCCAGAGGTTGCCCCGGCTATCCTGTAGCATAGCCTTGACCTCCCATCCGGCCAGGCCCTCCTTGGGGGTGAAAAGCTGCCAGCCGTTCTGGGCCATCCTGATGGTGCCGTTGTACTCGGAACTGACCCAGATCGTGCCAGATTCGTCCTGGAAGAGAGATCGTACCTTCGATCCCGCCAGCCCATCCTCCTTCGTCACCGTGCGCCACGTGGCGCCGTCGTAGATGGATAGACCGCCCCAGGCGCTGAAGCCGGTGGCGAACCAGAGGGCTCCGTCCTCGGCTTCCAGCATCGCGTTGAGCATCGGGTGGGCCAGCTGCGTGGCCTGCGCCATCGGCTGCCAGCTCTCTCCTTCGAAGACCGAGACGCCGTCCTCCGGGGTGTAGCCGCTGCCGCACCACACGCGACCCTGGCTGTCCACGAAGAGATAGGCGCATCCCTGCGTCATCAGCCCGTCGGCGATTGTGTAGCGCGTGTAGGTCCCGTCCCGGTAGCGGGTGACGCCCTGTTCGGTGCCGATCCACAAGGCACCGTCGCGTCCCTTGGCCAATGCCAGTGCGCGACCGGGCGTCAAGCCATCAGCCGCAGTGAGTGTCTGCCAGCCGGCCCCATCATAGCGGCTGACCCCGCGCATGTGGCTGACCCAGAGGCGGTCGTCCTGCTGCGAGATGATGATGCCCGTCACATAGTCGAAGGGGACGTCCCCTGCGACCTCCTCCAGAATGGCACCACTGTCACGGTCCAGGACGACGACGCCGTCACGTCCGCCACTCCAGATCTGCTCCCTGTACTCCACCAAAGCCATCACATCGTGCGCCGGGGCAAGGTGCAGCCAGCCGTCTGGAAGTTGGGGTTTGGGCCAGAGCTGCACGGCGACCCAACCCACCAAAGCGACCGCGGCGACGCCCAGGACGAAGTAGAGACCTTGCAGCCACCTTGGACGGGACTCAGGCATGTAGGCCCTCCGCGATGGGCGCGGGTGCCAACCGCCCATCGACCAACGTGAGAAGCGTGCCTCCGATCAGGCGAGCCTCGT
>CBFCZM010000238.1:0-4896 GCA_965602565.1 uncultured Anaerolineae bacterium | reverse complement strand
TGGGCTGTCCAGCCCGACCATCGGGTCGGCCCTATCGTGCGCACCTGGACCCGGACCATCTAGTCCGTCCGGGCTCTTGTTCATTCTTGGAGACGACTTGAGACCTTTCGGTGAACTGACTCGACGGGGCAAGGCTCGACGCCTGCGCGATGTAGCCCTCAAGGCGCTCGCACACTATGACCTGGATGTCTCCCGACTTGAGTTTGCGGGTATGCACACCAACACAATCTTCCGTGCCCGCACGCCGCGTGGGCAATCGTATGCTATCAGGTTGTGCGCGTCGGGCTGGCGAACCGACACGGATATCCGCTCTGAGATGCTCTGGCTGCAGGCCCTGGCCGGAGCAGAAGATATCAGCGCTCCTGTTCCGGTACTGAGTCGCGAGGGTGAGTTCTTGATCGAAGTCAGCCGGACGGGGGTGCCGGGGCCGAACCGCTGTGTCGTGATGAGTTGGATTCCGGGGACGCCGCTGGGCCGGCATCTGTCGCCTGCGAATCTTCACAAAGTGGGCGTTCTGTGCGCCAAGCTTCATGCGCACGGTGCTGCGTTTGTGCCACCGCACGGTTTCACTGAGCGCAAGATGAGCTCCTATCTAGCTCGTGATGAACCGGATGTGCTCTTCAGTGACGCGTGTGCTGGTGCATTCACCACACAGAGTCGTGAGGTACTGACGCAAACGCGTGCACTGGTGGCTCAGGCATTTGCCGACCTGTACGCCGATCGTGACGGCCTACGAGTGATCCACAATGATCTCTGGCACGACAACATCATGCTCTATCGTGGGCGGCTGTATCCCTTTGATTTTGAGGATACCATCTGGGGATACCCTGTGCAGGACATCGCGATGTCCCTGCAGGATCTGATGATGGATGTACCGCGGGAGAGGTACGAGCCGTACGCTGCCGCGCTTCGTGAAGGGTATGAGTCTGTCGCTGTCTGGCCGGAGCAGTATGAGGGTCAGATCGATGTGTTCCGGGCAGGTAGAATGCTGTGGGTGGGCAACTACGTTGCCGAACACGAACGCCAGTTCCTCAGCCAACATCTGAACCTGCTGGTGCGTGATTTCGAGGTCTTCCTGGGAACGGGGCGGATACGCAAGCGAGCTGACGCGCGCTAGATGTGTCGGATCTCGACAACTGCGGGGCCGCTGCCTGGAAGCGACTGCATCGGCCGCGTGATGGCGCTGTGATCCCGTGAACATCCTCAGATGCCATGGTTGCTTCGCTCGGAGGCAGCTCACCCCGAGACTTCCAGACAGCGTGTGATGGTTGTGCGGGTTCCTGCCCGGCTTCTGTCCCCAAACTGGAACGCACCCGGATACTCGCCAGTGTCTTGCGCTCCACGCCCCAGCACGTGTATAATGTAAGCGATGTCTCGGCGGAGCTTCCTGCTCCTGGCTATGGGGTTCTTCGTCTGGTCACCCGTCGGGATCTCTCGCGCTCCCCGGATCTCGACGCGACGTTGATGACTGTCCTGGCTGTTCTGGGTTCCGCAATCTGTAGGAGGTGGCGATGGCAAGCAAGAAGGATCGTTCTTCCAAGTCCGCTGACAAGAAGCCTGGTGCTAAGCCTTACGCTGCAACGCAGAAAAGGGTGGTTCTTGACTGCAACGGTGAGCCGGTGGTCCCCATTTTCGCCTCTGAAGCTGTTCGCCAGAGGCGTTCGGAGAAGCTGCGGCGCGTGGTGTACGTGCGAGAGTTGCGACGGCTCTCCATTGAGTTGGCCAAGATGCAGGAGTGGATCAGGCATGTAGGTATGAAGGTTGTGATCATCTTTGAGGGGCGCGATGCTGCCGGGAAGGGCGGGGCTATCAAGCGCATCACAGCACCGCTGAATCCGCGGCACGCCCGCGTCGTTGCCCTGGGTGTGCCCACGGAGCGTGAGAAGTCCCAGTGGTACTTCCAGCGGTATGTGGACCACCTGCCGGCTGCCGGCGAGATCGTCTGTTTTGATCGCAGTTGGTACAATCGCGCAAACGTTGAGCGTGTGATGGGATTCTGCACCGATGAGGAGTACCATGAGTTCCTGCGTTCGTGCCCTGAGTTCGAGCGTATGTTGGTGCGCTCCGGAATCAGGTTGATCAAATACTGGTTCTCGGTCAGCGATCTGGAGCAGGAGCGTCGTTTCCAGGCCCGTCTCGATGACCCGACCAAGCGCTGGAAGCTGAGCGCGATGGATATGGAGGCGAGAACTCGGTGGATTGAGTATTCCAAGGCCAAGGACGAGATGTTCAAGTACACCGACATCCGGCAGGCACCGTGGTACGTCGTCAACGCGGACATCAAGCGACACGCCCGACTCAACTGCATCGCCCACTTGCTCAGTCTTGTGCCTTACGAGGACCTTCCGCTGGAGTCTCTCGAACTGCCCCCGCGCCAGCAGGACACAGGTTACATCCGTCCGCCGATCACAGATCAGACCTGGGTATCCGAGGTCTATCACGGTGGCTGCACTTGAGTCCGTGGCGTTACTCATCCTGTGACAGATAATCAACCTGTAGATGAGGAGGGATGGTGGCGGAGGAGGAGATCAGCTTCAAGCCCAAGGGCAGGGTCTGGAGGAAGCAGCTGAGGCAGCCGCTTCCGAAGTGGCACAGGCATCAGGGGAGTTCCAATGACTGCGGCCCCTACTGTGCCATGATCGTCACAAACGGCCTCCTGGACCGTGACGCCGTCGATGGTGACGCGTTGGCCCGCGAGATGGAGGGCCCACCTGCACTGAGGGGCTCGCTCATCCCGGCACGGATCAAGGGATGGGCTACCTTCCCGTGGGGCGTGGCGGGTGTGTTGCGGCGGCAGGGCTTCAAGGTGCGATGGCGGCCGGGGGCGGCGCTGCGTGACCTCTATGCGAATCTGAATCGCGGGCGGCCCACGATCGTGATCGTGGGCGAACCGTTGCGCTTTGTCGATGGGAAGTACGCCGGGTGGAGTCACTACAAAGTGCTCTATGCTTGGGACCCTGATGAGGGCTTCGCGTTTGTCGATCCCGCGTCAGCGGATGGTGTTGTCTTCAGCTATCAGGATGAGGCATCCTTTGCTATGCAGTGGCGAGCGACGGGGCGCCAGATGATTGAGGTCTGGGATCCCGACGCCCGGAACGAGGCCGGGGGACGCGAGCAGCAGCCTGAAGATCCGGGCGCCGGCTAGTCACTGCCCCACCTTCACCATCGTGTTGATGCAGAGTTCCCTCGGCTGACCACCCAAAGCGAGACGTGGCGCTTCCGTACCAGGCCTATCCTGTGAGTCGGGCTACCAGGAATTCCTCGAATGCCGGCAGATCTCGCCACGACGTGGCAACGCGAATTCGCTTGGCGGCCTCGTCGAGGACTGTGTACCCGTCATCGGTGACGCGCAGCCCGAGGTCCTCCATAACACACCACTCCTCGGCGAAGGCCAGATAGACGGCAACAGTGTCAAAGAGCGTGGAGCTGGCTGACTCTGCATCCAATCGAGTCGATTCCACGCGAGAAGCCCACACGCGGTAGTTCTCGATGACGGCTTGGGCCAACGGGCCGGTGTGGTCACGTACCCGAGCGTAGGCTCCGCCGGTAAGCCGCACAAGCCCGCAGGTATCCAGTGGCGTGATGGTCACGTCCCACGGTGCCGCGAAGACTGCCCGGCATGCCGCGGCATCGGCTGCCACATTCCACTCCGCACTTGTCTCCGGGGCACCACCGTACCCGAGCCGCACGCTGCCGTGCATTCCGACAAACCGGGCGTTGTCAGCGATTCGCGGCTCCCGCTCAAGTGCCGCAGCGATGTTGGGCACCGGCCCGATGGCGATCAACGTGACCGGCTCAGGTGACGCCATGATCGTGTCGATCAGAGCCTGTACGCCGTCTGTCTTCACAGTGCCGGGGTAGGTGGCCAGATCGTAGTCCTCGACCCAGGTGGCTTGGGGACCGCGATCAGCGCTCTGGTGGATACCGATCGCGACCGGCACATCTGTGCGTTCGGCGACCTCGAGCAACTTGGCCGCGACTTGGGCGCGGTATGCTGTGTTGCCGGTGTCGGTCACCACCAATTTGAGATCCAGCTCCGGAGACTTCAGCAGCAGTGCCAAAGCCCAAGTGTCGTCGATGTCGCCGCCGACATCGGTATCCAGAATCACAGGTATCTTGCTGATCATATCCGCTCCTATTCTAGTGAGTGAGACGAAGCCCAAGGGTGGCGTCGGCTTCGATCCGGCTTGTCAGCGCAACGGGTGAGAGCGCCGCTGCCTGTACTACAGACGTTGGGTTGTGGTGTCTTCGGGCTCGGGTGCGACTGTGTACGTGAAGGCGAACCGATGACGGAAGCGGCGCAAGGCGCGCAGTGTGGGACGCCCAAAGGCCACCAGCATGATCGCGTTGCCGAGCGCTCGCGCGAGGTCCCAGACAAGGGAGGTGGCGAGATAGTATGCCGTGAAGCGCTGGATCAACGGCCAGATCGAGGCATTGGCCTCCATGGATTGTGCTGCAGGGCCGACGGCAAAGGGCCAGAACCACAGATTGATGATGATACCGTAGAGGAATCCCCAGAGGGCACCGAGAACCGCCAGAATGGCGATCTCACAGCGTTCACCCAGGTTGAGTTTCGCGGTAAGCACCCGGATCACGCCGGCACTCATCCCAACCCAGCTGGCTGTGAGCATCTGGGCCGGCAGCCACGGTCCGATCCCCCCGGTGGTCAGCGCTGAAACCAGGAGCGTCATGGCTCCCATCAAGAAGCCGAACTGCGCACCGTAGACGTAGCCGGTGAGAATGATGAGGAAGTGGATGGGGCTGAACCCCCCGGGACCGGGGATGGCGACCTCGATGAAGCGCAGCACGGCGTTGATGGCGACGAGCACGCCAAGGAGTGCCATGAACTTGGCCGTAGAAGCCCCACCTTGTGCTTCGAGCAACAGAGCCATGAAG
>CBFCZM010000237.1:0-4901 GCA_965602565.1 uncultured Anaerolineae bacterium | reverse complement strand
ATGCCCAGAAGAACCGTTATGCCGTTGGCGCGTTCAACACCAACAACCTCGAGATCACTCACGCGATCCTGCGTGCCGCTGAGGTCAAGCGTTCTCCCGTTCTCGTGCAGATCTCGGCCGGCGCGCTGAAGTATGCCGGTGTTGAGTTTCTGCCGATGATCGTGGCCAAGGCTGCCAAGCTGGCCACAGTACCTGTAGCGATTCACCTGGATCACGGCCCGAGCTTTGAGGTCGTCATGAAGTCACTACGTGCCGGGTTCACGTCCATCATGCGTGATGCATCCCACCTGCCGTATGCGGAGAACGTCGCCGAAGTCCGCAAGGTCGTTGAGGCCTGCCACAGCATTGGTATCCCTGTGGAGGCTGAGATCGGGCGCCTTGGCGGCGCAGAGGAGCACGTGGTTGTCAGCGAGCGCGAGGCCCTGATGAGCGATCCTGAAGAGTGCTCGCAGTTTGTGGATGATGGCGGGTTTGACTTCCTGGCCGTTGCCATCGGCAACGCACACGGCTTCTACAAGGGCGAGCCGAAGCTGGACTTCGACAGGTTGGGCGCTATCCGTGATCGCGTATCCGTGCCTCTGGTTCTGCACGGTGCTTCGGGCATTCCTGATCATCAGATCACCGAGGCCGTTGAGAAGGGCGTTAGCAAGATCAACATCGACACCGAGATTCGGAACGCCTTCATTCGCACCATGCAGGCCTTCACTCAGGAGAACCCCGATCAGATCGATCCCCGCAAGGTCTTCGCGCCGTGCATCGACGCGATGCAGGCGGTTGTCGAGCACAAGATCGACATCTTCCGTAGCGCCGGTCGCGCCTAGAGCCTGGCCGGCAGTTCACTGAGATGCCCACCGTCGACAGACTCTGGGGGAGAAGTCTCGCCGGTGAGGTATGCGCGAGGTCTCCCCGGGTGGGGCTCTGTTGAGCAGTAGTTGCACTGCGAGCGTTGGGACGATGGTGTGCCATCCCCCCAACGTTACCAGCACGAGAGTTGCGTCGCTGCAGTTGTCGATGGGGTGCACGTTGTCTCTCTATTCTGAACCTAGTTCTGCGGTCACCAGACCGTCCGATGGCCCGACAAACCACCGAGTCATCCCCGGCTTCCCACTGAGGAGATATGTATGAACATTGAGTACCAAAAGAAGTGGAGCCGCAGCTTGAACAAGGACATGGAGTTCAGGATCTTCGGCCATGCCGGGATGCCGGCTGTCGTATTCCCCACCGGGTGTGGGCGCTTCTACGAGTTCGAAGATTTCGGGATGGTTGAGGCCGCCAGTTGGTTCATCGATGCCGGCAAGCTACAGTTGTTTGCGATTGACAGCGTTGACTGCGAAGCATGGATGGCGCATTGGATGTTCCCGGGTGATCGGGGGTGGCGTCATCTGCAATACGAGCGGTACGTTCTAGATGAACTGCTTCCATTCATCCGTGACTACAGCGGCTATGCAGGCCGGTTGATGGCGACGGGGTGCAGTATGGGAGCCTATCACGCAGCGAATCTCTTCTTCAAACACCCGGATGTATTTGGCGCCCTGGTTGCTCTGAGCGGTCTATACGGGCCTCAGCACTTCGTCGGCGACTATATGGACGACAACGTGTATTTCAACTTCCCGCTCTGCTATCTTCCGAATCTGACCGATCCCTGGTTCATTGAGCAGTTCCGCGAGAGCGATATCATCATCGGTGTGGGGCAGGGGGCTTGGGAAGAAGACTGCCTCCGCGAGACGCGTGCTCTGGAGGAGGATCTGCACTCGCTGGGGGTGCACGCGTGGGTGGACTATTGGGGTACCAACGTTAGCCACGACTGGCCGTGGTGGCGCAAGCAGTTTCGGTATTTCCTGGGTGAGTTGGACCTTTAGCGTGTGGTGAGAGCAAGAGGAGACCTGACGATAGATGGCTGTTGAGACGAACCTTCGGAATCGCATTGCGGCGCTGCTGAGAGCCGGTCTTGTCGCTGTGCAGGAATCGGGTGATCTTCCTGCGTTTGATATCCCTGAGATGCTGCCCGTGGAGCAGAGTAGGCACGCTGTTCACGGGGACTACGGCTCTCCGATCTGCCTTGGATTGGCACGGATCCTGCATCGAGCACCTATCCAAATCGCAGAAACGGTCGCCAAGCACATTCCTACGGCCTCGTTCGTGGCCGACGTGGATGTCGTCCGGCCCGGGTTCGTCAATTTCACGCTGGCTGAGGACTGGGTGGCGGCTCAGGTGCCCGCCATCTTGAGCGCCGGTGAGACGTGGGGCGATCAGACTCTCGGCAACAACGCGCGGGTGCAAGTCGAGTTCGTGAGTGCGAATCCGACCGGCCCGATCACGATCGGTTCGGCCAGGAATGCTGTGATCGGTGATGCCCTGGCCTCCGTGCTGGAGGCCGCCGGCTACGATGTGCAACGTGAGTACTACGTCAACGACGCCGGTTCGAACGTGCGTCACTTCGGCGACAGCATCCTGTCCCGCTATGGTGATCTGTTCGGCCTGGACATACCGTTCCCGGAGAACGGCTATCCTGCGCCCTATGTGACGGATCTGGCGCGGTTGGCCAAGGACACATTCGGCAATGCCTACCTGGACAAGGAGCACGATGTGGCGGTCCGTGAGCTGGGTCTCTGGGGCATCGAGCAGGTCTTGCACGGGGTCGAGGATGATCTCAAGCAACTCGGGGTGCACTTCGACAACTGGTTCAGCGAGCGGTCGCTCTACCGGTCCGGACTCTTTGACCGGATGATGGCGCAGCTGTCGGATGGGGGCTACGTGGTGGAGTATGATGGTGCGACGTGGTTCCGGCACGAGGATCTGGCGAAGGATGCCGTGCTGATCCGCTCTCCACAGGTGATCCCAGATCCTGAGGGTCGTCCTACCTACCTTGCATCGGATATGCCCTATCTGTGGAACAAGCTGGTGGTGCGCGGGTTCGATAGGGCCATCTACGTGTGGGGAGCTGACCACCACGGCGACGTGCCGCGCGTCAAAGCAGTGGCCAAGGCCCTGGGTCTGGATGTGGGCCGGCTGGTGTTCATCATCTATCAGATGGTGACGCTGATGCGCGGCGGTGAAGTGATCCGGATGTCGAAGAGGTCGGGGGAGTTTGTGACCCTGCGCGAGCTGGTGGATGAGGTGGGCCCTGATCCGATTCGGTTCAATATGCTGACGCGCACCGTCGACGTCACGCTGGACTTCGACCTGGATCTGGCGGTAGAGCAGTCAGATCGGAACCCTGTGTTCTACGTCCAGTACGCGCACACGCGCATTGCCGGTGTGCTGAGGCACGCTGAAGAGCAGGGCTGGGATACTGAGGCTGAGGGTGATGTGTCTTTGCTGACCCACCCGAGCGAACAGGCTCTGGTCCGCAAGATGCTTGTCCTGCCAGAGCTGATCGTGATGGCGGCGAGCAATCTGGCCCCGCACCATCTGACGACGTATGCGACGGAGTTGGCTGCGGCGTTCCACGCCTTCTACCGTGACTGCCGGATCGTGTCGGATGGCTCGGGGGCCGCTGAGCTGTCGGCTGCACGACTGATGCTGGGACGCACAGCCAAGTCGGTGTTGGCTCGCGTGCTGCACTTGATGGGAACGAGTGCGCCGGACCGGATGTAGAGCTTCCTGGGTTGCCAAACGCTGACCTCGACAAGGAGACTTCATGGGCCTCAAACCTGATTTCTGGATTCGAGAGCAAGCGCTGGAAGCGCAGTTGATCGATCCGTTTGTGGACGGACAGATCCGCGACGGGGTGGTTTCGTATGGTCTCTCTTCGTATGGCTACGACATTCGGGTGGCTGACGAATTCAAGGTCTTCACGCCGGGTATGGGGGATATGGTGGTGGTAGACCCCAAGAACCTGGCGAGGAGAGCCATGGTCGATTTCACGGGGGATGTCTGCATCATTCCGCCGAACTCCTTTGTTCTGGCGCGCAGCCTTGAGTACATCCGTATGCCCCGGAATGTGCTTGGTGCGGTGTTGGGAAAGTCGACGTACGCCCGTTGTGGCATTGTGACGAACTTCACGCCGCTCGAGCCGGAGTGGCACGGCTATATCACGATCGAGATCAGTAACACGACGCCTCTCCCGGCCATGATCTATGCGAATGAAGGTATCGCTCAGGTGCTCTTCTTCGAGGGGGATGCCCCATGCGAGGTGAGCTATGCCGACAAGAAGGGCAAGTACCAGGGGCAGCTAGGAGTCGTACTGCCCAGGCTGTGAAGATGGCTAAGCCGATTCGGTTTTTGCACTTCTCGGATCTCCATATCGGGATGGAGAATCACGGCCGCCTGGATCCTGCCACCGGCCTTAACAGCCGGGTGATGGATTTCCTTGGCCGGCTGGATGACGTTGTTGCGTACGCGGTCGGCAACGATGCCGATCTGGTGTTGTTCGCCGGGGATGCCTTTCGCACACGACGCCCAAGCCCAACCCATCAACGGGAGTTCGCTCAGCGGATTCGCGCGCTATCGGAGGCCGGTATCTCCGTGGTGCTCTTGGTTGGGAATCACGATGTGCCGGTGATGTCACAGCGGGCCTCGAGCATCGAGATCTACTCGACCCTGGGCGTGCCGGGCGTGATTGTCGCCGATCGCCCTGCGGTGCACCGGCTTGTCACTCGCAGTGGCCCGGTGCAGATCGTGACGATACCGTATCCGGTGCGACAACGGCTGCTGTCGCGTGAGCAATTCCGGCGGATGAGTCAGGAAGAGCTGGACGCTGCGGTGAGTGAAGTTGTCGTTGGCATGCTGGAGGAGCTCAAGGGGCAGTTGTCTGAGGATGAGCCTGCCGTGCTGCTGGGGCATTTCTCGGTAGCCGGTGCCCGGTGGGGGTCTGAGCGCAGCATCATGGTGGGACGGGATGTGACATTTCCTATCTCCGCGCTGGTCGATGCGCGGTGGGCCTATGTCGCGCTGGGACA
>CBFCZM010000236.1:0-4911 GCA_965602565.1 uncultured Anaerolineae bacterium | reverse complement strand
GGATCTCCCCATCGACGTCATAGCCCCCTCTCATGGTTTGATCTGGCGCTCCAACCCGGGCCGGATCGTGGAGCTCTACCGGAAGTGGGCCAACTACGCGCTCAAGGGACCTGAGGTCGGTGTAACTCTGCTCTATGGCACCATGTACGGCAACACCGAAAAGATGGTGGAGGCGGTCGCCAGCGGGGTGGCAGCGGCAGGTGTTCCGCTGGAGATCTTCGATGTCCGGCACATTCACGCGAGCTATATCCTTTCATCCATCTACACGCACAGCGGCGTGCTGGTGGGCGCGCCGACGTATGAGGGTGCGCTCTTCCCGCCGATGGCGCACATCCTGGATATGGTCGCCCGCAAGCGCATCCAGCACAGGAAGCTCTCTTACTTCGGCAGCTTCGGGTGGAGTGGGGGCGCCCGCCGTGAGATCGCCGCCCTGGCCGAAAGACTTCGCTGGGATCTGGATGAGCCTTGGGAGTTCCGCGGCGGCCCGACGCATGAGGATCTGGCCAAGGGGCGTGAGTTGGGGTACGAATTCGCTATGAGCCTCAAGGAGAATACTGCCGCCGACTAGCAGCGTTCGCACGCTTCCTTAGTTACTACATCGGCCCCGCCGGACTCTCACCACCAGGAGTTGGTGTCCGCCCGGCGGGGCCGTTTCGTTTCCCTCTGTGTCGCGTGTCAGGCTCTCGATGTGAGCCGGCTCCACGCTTTCGCGATGCTATCCGCAACGTCGCCGGCGACCATTCCCGCGGTGCCGAGCTGCGCGGCGGCGATCTCACCGGCCAGGCCGTGGAGGTAGCAGCCGGCGACGGTTGCATCAAAGGCGCTCAGGCCCTGCGCGCGGAGTGCAACGATGATGCCCGCGAGCACGTCGCCGGTCCCAGCCGAGGCCAGGCCCGGGTTGGCGAAGGGCAGGATGGCCGGCTGCCGGTCCGGCCCGGCAACCACGGTGAATGCTCCCTTGAGCACGACTACCTGATTCCAGGTCTTGGCCCACGTCTGCGCGATCTCCAGACGGTTGGCCTGGATCTCGGCGATGGTGAGACCGGTCATCCGCGACATCTCCCCAGGATGCGGTGTGAGCACGGTGCCTCCGGGCAGCCGCGATGGCCAGTCCTGCATCGTCGTGAGGATGTTGAGGCCGTCGGCGTCAACGACGAGGGGGGGCAGTTGGGCCGGTGCGGCCGTGCCGGCTGCGTCTCTGATGAACCCGGTGCTACGCCTGCGGGTGTTGCCTTTGAGTAAGTCGGCCAGGAAGCCCTGCGATTCGGCAGCGTTGCCCAATCCTGGGCCGATCAGCATCGCCGAATACTGGATCGCGAGTTCCCGGATGAGTGACACGGCGTGGGCGTTGACGATTCCCAGCGTGTGGGGCAGCAGGAGGTAGGTAGCCTCGGGCACGGCCGGGACAATGGCTGCGTGCAGCAGGCTGGGTGTCGCCAGGGTGACCAGGCCGGTTCCCGCCCTCACCGCGGCGCGTGCGGCCAAGATGGCGGCCCCGGTGTAGTTGGCCGACCCTGCCACGATCAGGGCTTTGCCAAAGGTACCTTTGTTGGCATCTATGGGGCGTGACGGCAGCAACCGCTGGACCCAGTCCGGGGTGACCAACTCGACGCCCTCCGGTACCGCGACAGATCTGGGTATGCCGATATCGGCGACGACCAATTCTCCCACCTTGGCGGCCCCCGGGAGTGTCACGTGGCCCCGCTTGGGCATCGCGAAGGTGACCGTCATGTCCGCATCCAGAGCCCGATCATCGACCTCCCCCGTGTCGAAGTCCAGGCCTGAGGGGCCATCGACAGCTACCATCAATGGCCAGTGGCCCCGTGGCGGTGTGCCGCGATGCACGTGCGTCAGTGGGGGGAGGGGCAGACCCTTGAGACACTCGCCGACCGTTGTGATCACGTCCTTGAGCGCGCCCGTAAGCGGTGGATGGGCCCCGGTCCCCAGCAGCGCGTCGACTATCACGTCCGCCTGGGAGGCCAGCGCTCGCAGGGCTTTCTGATCTGTGTCATCCTCGGCGCGATGCACGTCGACGTCCTGCTCGCGCGCCATCCGGAAGACCTTGTCGGACTTGCTGTCACGCGCCCGCGTCAGGTAGGCTGTCACGTTGGCCCCGTTTTTCTGGAGATGCCAGGCGGCGACGAGTCCGTCTCCGCCGTTGTTGCCGGGGCCGACCAGCACCAATACACGTTTGCCGTTCACCGCGAGGCGCTGCTGGATTGCCAGCGCCACGCCGGAGCCTGCTAGCGCCATCATAGCTTCATAGGAATGGCCGGCAGCATCTGCGGAAGACTCAATCGCCCGCATCTCGGTTACGGATAGTATGCGCATTGCCGTCTTGGTTGTCCTTTCTGACGCGTCTGTATTGCGGTCACGGTGGGCGTGTTTCGGAATGAGCCCAAGATGGCTCCCCAGCTACACAGGCCACTGCAGAAGACCCGGGGCCGTAAGCGTGGCCCCGCGATCTCGGCGGCGTCAGGGCTTGGCTTCGTGGAAGTGGTGATCCTGCCCGGCTGGCGCGTCCTGCAGAAGGGCCACAGCGTGTGGAAGCACAGATACGACGGCGTCCAGGTTCTCCTTCACTGCTTTGGGGTTCCCGGGGAGGTTGATGATCAGCGTCCGCCCTCTGATCCCGGCAACGCCTCTGGAGAGCATCGCGTAAGGGGTGATCTTGTGGGAGGCCGTGCGCATCGCCTCCGTCAAACCGGGTACGTCTTTCTCGATGACATCCAGCGTGGCTTCCGGCGTGACGTCGCGGGGCGCGACGCCCGTGCCGCCAGTCGTCAGGACAATGTCGAGGTCTCCCCGGTCAGCCCAGCTCCGCAGTTGCGCCGCGATCTGCTCGCGTTCGTCCGGCACCACCGCGGTCTCTGCCACGCTGGCTGCCAGATGCGCCGCGACATAGGTCTCGACCGACGGGCCGCCACGGTCCTGGTAGACACCGGCGGCGGCCCGGTCGCTCACCGTCAGGACGGCAATGCGGAGGCGCCCGTGATCCACAGGTTACTCCTCACCGACGAGGGTCGCCCACTTGCCCTGGATGCCATCTTCTGTCACGCCATAGTAGACATGTAGGTTCCCGTTGTCTTTCTGCACGAGATCCCAGCGCACACGGTTACGGTACTCGCGCTGCCGCCAGATGCCGATGTCCTCAAACCAACGTACCTTGGAGACATCTACCGGATTGCTCTCGGCTTCCTCAATGGCGTAGCGCCATAGGTGCCGAGCCGACCGGCGGGTCACGTTGTTGACCAGGCTTCCGTTCCGCAGGTCGCGCATGGTGTAGTAGAGGGTGTTGTTGCGAGTCGTGATCTCAGCGATCTCAACCCCGGTCTGTGGGGGATCCACGGACGCAGGAATGCGGCTATGAGGCTCCTCCGCTGCTGGCTTGGGGGACGGAGTCTTGGCCGGGCGCGGCGGGGCTGGGGCTCGCTCGCTCAGGCCGCGTTTGGTGAGTTGGACGATCTCATCGCGGACCGCTATCGTGGTCTCTGCCTCGCCGCGGATGAAGATTTCGTTCTCATCCATAGCGTAGGGTGGGTGGATGCCTCGGGGGACGATGATGCGCACGACTTTGACCTTCTGGGTTTCCTGAACGTCCGCTGTGATCTCCAGCTGCGGCGTGATGCGCTCCTGTACCTCCTGCTTGAAGATGTTCACGACTCGCGTAGGCGCTGCCCCGACCCCGACAGTCGGGCGCTTCGGGTCCACCGGAAGGCCGATGTAGAGCGTGCCGCCATTGGTGTTGGCGAACGCGCAGATGTCGGCGATGATCGCATCGCGGTAGCCGCCGCGCTGGCTGTGGCGTTCGTGGAACTCCTGGACGATGTTCGGCCCCTCTTCTCGTGCGGCCTGGATGTAGTCGACCGGCGTAGCTTGCGGGCGATAGGGCCGCGTGCGCGCGAAGTCGTCACCGGTGAAGACATCCCGAAGGGCCTTGAAGGTGCGCTCGGGCAACAGCACCTCGGTCATGCGCTCACCAACGCCCAGGTTGCGGGGCTTGTCTTGCTGCCGTTTCAGGCGGTGTGCGTCAGAGCCCTGGATCAAGCGCATCCTGCGCCGGTACTCGGGCTTGGAGCCGTCAAAGAACCGCGAAGTCGTCTTGCGTCCCTTCTTCTCAAGATCGGTTACCTCAAGGGCGTGCAAGTGCTCGTCCTGGGTGAAAGCAATACGCGTCTGGCCGCCGAACTGTATGCCCTGTAGGGCGACGCCGTGCGAGGAGTTCGCGTGCGCGCCAATCACAATGCCCCCGGCCTGGTCAATGAGCTGATATGCGGTCAGGACATCGCTGGTGGCGCCCACATCTGTCGCACCGTCATCCAGTTTGTCCGCGGGGATGTTTAGCTTCAATAGGAGGAACTCAAGGTCGCGGGTCTCGGTCTCGGGCGGAAAGAGCCCGAGGATGTGAAACCCGAATGTGGCGGTGAATTCCACCCCTTTCAAGAGGAGGATGCGCTTCAGCAGCCGCCGGTACTCTCCCAGCCGGTGGCGCTCTGCATTCGTCAGGCGTCCCAGGTGCTCGAGGAGCTCAAGGTTGTCGATTTCATCCTGCATCTTCCTGTAGCCTGCCACCGTGTTGTGGTCGGTGAAGGCCATGATGTCGACGCCTTTGCGTTCAGCTTCGCGCAGAATGTCCAGGTATCCTACACCGTCCTGCAGGTAATCCGTTGATGCAGGCGTGTGGATGTGTGCATCAAGCTTGTACCACTGCTCCTTGGACGGGTTTGCCCGTTTCTTCCTTCGTTTTGTCATACTACATCTCTCCAGCCTCCAATACCCACGCGTGCGCGTGGTCCAACATACCTACGCCCCTACCATCTCTTGGATCTTCTCCAACAGCTGGCCTGGGCGGAAGGGCTTCAGTATAAAGCCGTCAGCTCCGGCCCCCAGACAAGCATTCTCCCGGTCCAT
>CBFCZM010000235.1:0-4915 GCA_965602565.1 uncultured Anaerolineae bacterium | reverse complement strand
ATCAAGGCTCCCTCATCTCGATCGTCAACGACTGCCAGCCGGACGAGATCTACAACCTAGCGGCCCAGTCCTTTGTACCGGCGTCCTGGAAACAGCCTGTCTTCACCGGTGACGTAACCGGCCTGGGTGTCACGCGGATGCTGGAAGCGATCCGCACCGTCAACCCGGAGATTCGCTTCTACCAGGCGAGCTCATCCGAGATGTTCGGCAAGGTGTGCGAGGTCCCGCAAACAGAGAACACACCTTTCTACCCGCGTTCGCCCTATGGGGTGGCCAAAGTCTATGGTCACTGGATCACGGTCAACTACCGGGAGTCCTACGATCTCTTCGCCAGCTCTGGCATCCTCTTCAACCACGAGAGTCCGCGCCGCGGTATGGAGTTTGTGACCCGGAAGATCACGTACCACGCAGCCAAGATCAAACTGGGGCTGATCGACAACGTGGCGCTGGGCAACCTCGACGCGAAGCGTGACTGGGGATTCGCCGGCGACTACGTGCGCGCGATGTGGTTGATGCTCCAGCAGGACGAACCCGACGACTACGTCGTCGGAACGGGCCAAGCCCACTCCGTACAGCAGCTATGTGAGGTCGCCTTCGCCCACGTGGGGTTGGGTTGGCGCGATCACGTACGACAGGATCCGCGCTTCATGCGACCGGCCGAGGTCGATCTGCTGGTATCCAATCCCGCGAAAGCCAAGGCGGTCCTCGGCTGGGAGCCGCGGGTCAGCTTTGAGGCGTTGGTGCAGATGATGGTGGACGCTGACCTCGCCCTGCTCAAGAAAGAACACGGACTGTAGGGCCTCAGATACACGACGAAGGAAGGTTGGCGACGATGGGCACGATAAAGTTTGGTACGGACGGATGGCGAGCCAGGATCGCCGAGGACTACACCTTTGATAACGTGAGACGTGCAGCGCAGGGCTTTGCCCAGTACCTCAGAGCGCACGACTTGGCCAGCCGCGGCGTCGTCATCGGCTATGACCAGCGCTTCAGCTCCGATCTCTTTGCAGAGACAGCCGCCGAAGTGATGACCGGCAACGGCATCCGCGTGTGGCTGACGTCGCACAATACCCCTACACCGGTCATCAGCCACAGTGTAGTTGAGCGTGAAGCGGGCGGAGCGATCAACATCACTGCCAGCCACAACCCGGCCAGCGACAATGGTCTCAAGGTGCGCGATCCCCACGGCGGCGCCATCGCCCCCGAAGGGCTGCGCGAGATCGAGGACTACATCCCCGACACGGTGGACGCTGTGTCCCAGCTCCCGATCACCGATGCTGAAAGCCAGGGATTGGTGAAACGCTGGGACCCGGATCCTGCCTACATCGAGCATCTCTCCAAGTTGGTCGACCTGCAGGCACTGCGCAATGCCGGGCTGAAGATCCTCGTCGAGCCTATGTGGGGCAACGCCGCAGGCTGGTTCCCCAAGTTGCTCGGGGGCGGCAACAACACGATTTGGGAGATTCACGCCGAGAGAAACCCCTCCTTCCCGGAGATGAGTCGACCAGAGCCGATTCAGCCCAATATTGATGTCGCTCTGGCCAAGACCGTCGAACTGGGCGCCGATGTGCTGCTCATCAACGACGGTGATGCTGACCGCATGGGCATTGGCGACGAGAACGGCGTGTACATCGACCAATTGCGTGCCTTCGGGCTGCTGGCCTACTACTTGCTGGAGATCCGCGGAGAGCGCGGGCCAATTGTGAAGACGATCTCAACGACTCAGATCCTCAACAGACTGGCCGAGATGTACGACGTGCCCATCCACGAGACCGGCGTCGGGTTCAAGTATGTGGCACCGAAGGTTATGGAAGTAGGTGCGCTGATCGGGGGAGAGGAGAGTGGTGGGTATGCTTTCCGCGGCAACGTGCCCGAACGTGACGGCATCCTCGGCAACCTCTATTTCGTCGATTTCATGATGAAGACCGGGAAAACGCCTTCACAGCTCCTGGAGGTCCTCTTCGAGACTGTGGGCCGGGCCTACTACTACGATCGCGTCGATACGCGCTTTCCCTCGGAGAAACGCCCTGAGACCCGGGCGCGGCTTGAGAATGGCCGGCCTGAGATCATCGCCGGCGTGCCGGTCACCGGACGCGTCACCGTGGATGGCTTCAAGTACGAGCTTGGCGATACCGGGTGGCTCTTGATTCGCTTCTCAGGGACAGAGCCAATTATCCGCGTATACTGCGAGCTTACCGACAAGGATCTCGTGCCCGCTGTGCTGGCTGGGGGCTTGGAGCTCGCGGGCCTGAAGTAACCAGGTGGACCAGTTGCGTCAATCCCCTGCCACAGGCGTCCCTCTACAGGGCGCCTGTGCCTGCATTGTGGCGGTGGGCGCGACCTGGTGTATGACAGACCCCGCCACGTCGGTTAACCAAACTGTAACTTCATCGGAATCCCCTCAATTACCGTGCGTGGTATGCTGATGGCACACAGGGGGGCGAAATGCACTGGTTACTGTCGGTACCCGACACTTTCTCACTACGAGAGGTCATCCGGCGATCAGGATGGCTCCTCCATCCACCTACCCACGTCCAGGCGTTGGGAGATCGCCTCCTGCGTGTTGAGCACTTGGGGGGGAGGAGCACGGTCGGTCTCACCATCTACCAGGCTCCGGCAGGGCTGGTCGTGCAAGCAGATCCTCATCTGTCCGGTGCGGAGGTCGAAGAAGCCAGCCAGAAGGTGTGGCATATGCTGCGGCTGGATGAGAATATTCAGCCCTTCCTCAGGGCCGCTCAATCCCACGAGGCGCTCAAGTCCGTCAAACGCGTGGGAGCGCGCCTGATCCGCGGCGTGAATCTCTTCGAACACGTCACAGTTGCGACGTTGGCAGCCTGGGATCCCCGCGGGACACCCCAATTCGGCCGCGTAGCGGATCTCGTGAATCGTCTGGGCTTCTCTCTTCCCAGCAACCCGACCCTGCACAGCTTCCCAACGCCTGAGCGCATCTTGGTTGGTGCTCAGTCGCTGCACGACGTTTTCGGCCCTCCCGTGGTCACACGTCTGATGGGCATTGCCCAGACTTTCGCCACAGAGCCGGCCCAGATCGATCTCCTCGTGCGCCAGCGCCTGGATGCCAGGAAGCTGGCAGCGCGACTGACCGAAGAACTGTCGCTCGATGCTCTCGGTGCAGGACTTCTGATGCTCTACCTCGGTCGGTACGACTACATTCCCACCGACGCCGTTGCTCAACGGCGCGTTGGCGAACACCTGCTGAGCGCCGCGCCCGTTTCCGAGCAGGAGATACTGGCGCTATTCGACCGCTGGCATCCATTTGGCGGACTGGCTTACTGGCTCTGGGACTGGTCCAAGGTACGCACAACCACGACCAATGCCGCCCCGGGCTAGCGCCTCCGGTTAGCGCAGGATGACCGGCAGGAACACCTGCTCCACCTCGACGACGAATGTCTCCGCCGGCGTCCAAGCACTCTCATTGCCGGCGGCATCCTCCGCCTGAACCTGCCACACGTGCGGACCCGGCCCCAGGCTTGGTGTGACGACATAGGGTACCGTGTCAGTCGAGGCGATCTTGCCATCGATGTTAAGGTTGTAGTGCACCGGCGATCCGTCGTCCACGGCGACCGTCCACGACAATGTCACGATGGGCCCGGTGACGGTGATGCCTCCGGTCGGCGCTAAGCCGGTCGGAGCGGCGGGCGCAGCGCGGTCCAGCATGAAGCTCGCCTCCGCCGGGCTGGTATCTTCCCCGCCTACAGCGATGGCCTTGGCCTGCAGCACATAGCTCCCGTCCGTCATTGCCAACAACGTGTAGTCCCAGGATGCTGTGCCGTTAGCAGCGAACCAACTCTCGGTGGCGCTCCAGCTTGACCCCGTCCAGTACTCATCATCCCAGCGCTGAAGCTGCAGTCTCACCTCCGTGAGGTCTGTGCCCGATGCAGTGCCTCTGAAAACCGGCGAAGCTGTGTGTGCTACGGGCTCTGTGATCGTCGTGTTGGGCCCGGCGCACGCATCCAGGTAGTCGAGCGCTTTCGCCATCACGCCGGCTCGCCGGTCAGCCCTGAGCGTCTCGAACGGGAATCCCAACACCAACAGCCGCCGGCATCCGGAGGCGTACTGGATCGCTGCCCCCTGGCCGGGGTAGCTTCCCCCAACGTAGGTCAGCGCGATCTGCCCACCGCCCAGCGGGCCGAAGACGTCGGGATAGTCAACATCGTATTCGCCGGGAGCATCGAAGGAAAGATCCCCCAATCCGGAGAAAGCACGACCTACGACGGCACGCGCTGTGTAGGTCGCCGCATCGTCAGCCACGAAATCGGTGTGGAGTGTGTTGTGGAGGAAATCCGGGTCTCCTTCAAGCTCCTCGAGCTCCCAACCGAACTCCGAGCCGCTGACCATCAGTGCCCGGCCTTGAGCCAGGTAGGCGTTCACCAAGGCGCGCTCGGTGCTGTTGAACGTCCCGTCGACCGAGGTGGTCTCCTCCCCCAAGATCCAGTCGACCACATCATATTCTCCAAGGGTGACGGACCCCGCTATGACCGCCTCGTTGCTCGCACTGTCCCACGCGTAGTCGACCGGTACAGCCTGCCCGTGGTGCACCACATAGTCATAGCCGTTCATCTGATCCACCCACATACGGAGGTTGGCACCCATACTCGGATCATTCTCGTAGATCAGGCCGAAGCGGTTCAGTTTGTCGAAAGCACTGACAATCAACAGTGCTGCGTCCCCCACCCTGGCGCCCAGCACCTCGGTCGGGAAAGATTCCCCACCGGCGTTGATACCGGACACCTTGACGTAGCGTGTCTCCCCTTCTGACAACCCGGTGAGCACCGTCTCGGTCCCGGCGACTGTGACTGGAGTCCCCCAGGCAAACCCATCGACGCTGGTAGTCACGAGATAGGCAGTTGCCGCGTCCCCGCGCAGGCCCACAGCATCTGTCGGCGATGCCTGCCAG
>CBFCZM010000234.1:0-4934 GCA_965602565.1 uncultured Anaerolineae bacterium | reverse complement strand
GATGGTGTTGCCGGTAGCACCGGAGGCTGTAGCCCCGCCCAGCTGGACGCCGCCTCCCGTGAACACATTGTCGACGATCGCCACGCTCGTCACCAGGTTCCCGGTGGAATTCGTACCACTCTCGCCGACGCTGACGAGTTCGATAAGGCACGGCGTGCCGTCGATCGTGTTCTCGGCAATCACGACGTTGCTGACAGTGTTGTCGTTGCAGCTGTCGCGGTTGGCCGCGTCGACCAGAATCGAAACGCTGGTGTGCCCGGACATCGTATTGGACCGGATCTCGACGTCATCGACCAGGTTGTGGGAGCTGTCGTGGTTGCCGGTCATACCCGCGGCCCGAATAGCGACACCCAACGTGTAGCCGTCGCTGATGAAGGTATTGGAGATGATCTTGACGTGCGAGATCTCGTTGTCTGAGTTGCCGGGCATCTCACTTGCGACGAGAGTTACGCCACCCCAATAGCCCTGGAACGTGTTGCCGATGATCTCAAGGTTGCGTATGGAGCCGTGGGACGTGTTCCACAGGGTCACGTCAATGGCGCTCTCTAGTCCACCGGTGATCCTGTTGTTGCGCAGTATGATATTCTCAAGATCGTTCGACCCGTCTTGGACGTTGTTGACGACCGCGATCCCCGATCCGACCAAGTCCACGGTACCGAAGTTTCGGAAGTGGATGCCTTCGATGACGACGTTTGAGGCGCCCTGTATCCAGAGCCCGCTCAGCTCCGCTCCCTGCCCCTCGATGATGATGTCGGGGACGCCGTCGTCGTCGAGGTCGCCGTCGATCGTCAAGCCATCCTTGCTGAACGCCAATTGAGTTGTCGTGGTGATGACGGCGCCCATCAGGGAGGGGGCGAAGGTGATCGTCTCGTGCTGGTTGGGGTCTGTGGCGAGGGAGTTGATCGAGTCCAGAGCCTCGCGCAGCGAGATGCCATCGGGGCCGGGGTCGGCGATGAGCGCGTCGGGCCGCCAATCTGCACCGTTCCTCTCCTCGTTGGTGTTGGTGACGACGATGACGGGGCCGGTACGCCACAGGTCGGGGTCTGTAATCAGCGATCTGCCGGGGTCTGAGGCCGTGCTTGTGTCGTGAACGGCCGTAGGGTCTTTGCTCTCGCGGGCGATGCCGGCGCAGGGCACTGCGAGCAGTACCACGAGCAAGCCTGCCAGAAATCCAATGCGGCGTGACATTCGGGTCAGGGGGGATCCAAGTCGGTGCGTCATTCGGACCTCCTAGATGTTGTCGATGATGATAGGCGGCGGTGCGTTGGCGGCACGGGTGCGAGTCTAGTCCCACTGTCCGTTGTGCGCAAGAGCGGGGCCGGCTGTTCGCCCCAGGGCCCACTTCGCAGGGGCGGAAGGGGAGAGGAACCACGAATCGGCACCGCCTGACAGGACGCAGAGGCAGGCCAACCGCGAATCACGCAAGTCTGCGCGAGTGGGGTCGCTGAGTCGCTGAAGGGGATGAATCCGCCCGCTCTGTCGCGGCGGCGAGGACGTGCCCTTGTCGGTTGGCAAGAACGGCTGGGCGCCTGTCAGGTCGAGGTAGTTGAGCGCCGTGCCGTTGAGCATCGAGAGTTCAAAGCTTTGGCTGCCACACTGCGGCAGCGGCTGCCATACTGCGGCAGCGGCTGCCACACTGCGGCAGCATGAAAAGCTCTGAGCCCCAGAAGGGATTCCGGATTGGTGGAGATTCGTGAGGATTCGTGGTTCCTCCTAGCCGATCAAGGCCATCTTTCTCCACTTGCCGGAGCGGAAGCGGTGGAATGTGATGAAGCCGACAGCGTTGTTCATGATGATCAGCGTGGACCACGCCACGTATTGGTGTACGTGGACCACGCGAACGAGGACAATGGTGGCCAGGGCCATCGCCCATTGGAGTGCAATGGCGATCCGCATCACCCACGCGGTATCACCTGCCGCACGCAACGCTCCCGACAGCACCAGCTTGGAGGAGTTGGCGATCGTATAGAGAGCCAGAAGCCGCAGCATCGTCGCCGCCATTCTCGCGATCTGGCCGTCGGCATCCTCAAAGCCTGAGGAGAATATCAGCGCTAGCGAGCTGGCGAAGCCGACGAAGAGCGCGATCATGGCAGCCGAATAGATCAATGCGATGCGCAGCGTGAGATAGACGGAACGCTGCGCGCCATCATGGTCTTTGGCGCCGATGTGCTGGCCCGTGATGGTGGTCGTCGCCACGCTCAGCCCGAGCATGGGAACGAATGCGACCGCATCCCAGTTGAAGGCTATTGTCGCCGCTGCTGCCGTATCGGGACCGAAGGAGTGCATGATTTGCACGAATACGTTGAACGCAAACCAAGTGAGAAATGGTTCGATGCCTGCGGGGAGCCCGAATCGCAGCAGGCGTTTCGTGATGTCGGGCACAAAGCGCCACGCGTCCGGCACCTTGTACGGGTCCCGTGAGATCTCGCGAAGGTAGCAACCGATCAACACGGCAAGGGCGAAGAGGCTGCCGCAGATCGTGCCGAGGGCGGCGCCCCGGATTCCCATCTCCGGCATCCCGAGTTTTCCGAAGATGAACAGGTAGTTGAGGGGGACACTTATGAATACGCTGGATACGTTGGCGATCAGGATGATCCGCGTCTTGCCGATGCCTACGAAGAAACTGCCCAGTGCGGCGCGGAGTATCACAAGGATCGATCCTGCAAGCAGCATCCTGGCATAGGCGGTGGCCAGGGCTGCCAGCGCAGGGTCCTGCCCGGTCAGCACAAAGACGTACTTGATGAGCGGCATAAAGCAGAGCATTATCGGATAGCTGGCGAGGGCGAGGTAGATCGCCTGCGTGGTGGCCCGGGTACACATCTTGCGCCGGCCAGCACCGTAGTACTGGGCCACCAGCGCCGTGACATAGCCCACGAGCCCCTCGAAGAATGAAGAGAGCACAAGGCTCGTCAGGCCCCCGCTCATCACCGCGGCCCGTTCGTACTTGCCTACCCGCGAAAGAAAGAATCTGTTGACAAAGAGCAGCACGGTGTAAGAGGCTCTGGAGACGACAATCGGCACTGCGATGTTGAGGATTCGTTTGAGCTTTGGCTCCGCGAAATCGGACATATGTGGGGTGTGCTCCTTGATGGTGTTGGGCCTCACATAGCATATGCGTAGTCTGGCTGGGCGCCAGTCGTCTCAGTGAGCCAGTGGGAGAGCCCTCACCCTAGCCCTCTCCCGTCCGACGGGAGAGGGGACCGGAGGGGGGTGCTTCGAACGTCACCACCTGGGGTGCGTTCAGCTAATCTCAAGCAACGTGTTCTGCCTGCGCAGTTCGCCCTGTACTCTGCCGACATCGACCGCGTTGACGGGGACGCCCTGCTTGGCCGCCTCAGCGGCAGCCACGCCGGCTGCGCGGCCGACGACCAGACAGCCGGCCTGTCCGCGAACCATGCCGGGGACCACGGTGCTGGGGTTCTTTGCCGATCCGACGATGGCGTTGAGCGGCGCGTCACCGATCAGCATGCTGAGGGGATATTGCCGGCTTTCTGCAGGAGCCCGTAGGGCTTCCTCCTTCTGTCGACCTCGCCTACCAGCCCCACGACGTCGGGAAGCCGCTTGCCGTCCTTGAAAGCGTCAGCGCCTAGCACCGATCTGCCGGTGAAGGTCCTTGAGATCCGGAGCCCGATCTCCGTCGCGGTTGCGAGCAGATAGGCGTCCTCAGAGCCGGGTAAACGGTCAATCAAGAACTTCGCCTGTGCTTTGGTCTGTGGCCGGCCCTCCTCCTTTCGTTCGCTCTCCACGATCACGTCGCAGCAATCGGCGTGGCACCAGTTGGAGTTGATCAAGACCGTGCCGTTGTTACAGCGGGCGGCAAAGAGGCCGAAACACGCGATATTGGTGGCATGCTTCCCAATATGATGCGGGTAGTTGCCGGTCTCCAGCGCCCGCTTGACGACGCCGATGGCGTCCCCGCCACCGTGGGGAAGGTGGAAGACGCCATAGTCCCGCCAGCTTCTGATGGTGTTCTCATGTGAAGCGGGAATGTCGCGCTCGGGTGAGTAGCTGTCCGGATGCGACTCGAACCAATCGATCATCTCCGAGCGGGTCAGCGCCCAATCTCCCGGACAAGGCTCATTGGGCGTCGTCACCTATTCCTACTAGACCCCGCGTGCCTTCCTCAATTCTCTCGAAACTCGCGAAGAACTCGAAGGGGATGGCGGTTACCTGTTTGTTTGCCATGGATTCTCCTCGTTCACTGTGTTAGTGTCTGGGTGGATTCTGTCTCTGTCTGAAAACCCGATTCATCGGGTGCAGCTACGTAACGTGGGGACTTTATCGCCGCGTGGCTCGAACTGCTTCTGCAGACTGGCAACTGCGCACTTCGGGTCTTTGGGAGCAGAGCGCGCAAGATGCAGGCATTCTGATGCACGCGGCCCGAGAAAACAAGACGCTACTTCGCGGACAACAATCTGCGCTCGTCGCTGGGGCCGGCGGGACGCCGTGTCCCACTTCGTCTTGGGCTGCCGCGGCTCGAAGAAGGCCCCAAAGCCTGGGAGCAAGCCTTTGGGCCCGGAGAATGCAGATCGCAAGTAGCGATTTCCGGAACGGCCCTAAGTGGTGCGGAGCGCCTCCGTGGGCGACAGATTCGCGGCTTTGAGCGCCGGTTGTAGGCCGGCCAACCCGCCGATGAGCAGCGCGGCGGCGATGCCGCCACCTATGGCGGTGGGGGGTACAAGGGTAGCCCATCCCTTGATGTTGGCGTATATCGCCGTGACCACAACACCCAGGAGGGTGCCTCCGGTGCCGCCGATGGCGCCCAGCAAGAGCGCCTCGCCGAGGAACTGGATCGCCACGTGACCCCGCGTGGCGCCGAAGGCGCGCCGCAGCCCGATCTCGCTTCGCCGTTCCAGGACGGAGATGACCATGACGTTGGCGATGCCCACGCCGCCGACAAGGAGCGACACGGCACCCAACCCCAGCAAGAGCGC
>CBFCZM010000233.1:0-4947 GCA_965602565.1 uncultured Anaerolineae bacterium | reverse complement strand
AAGGGTGGCTTCGCGCACTGCTCGCCGCTCTACCTGCGTGGCCCCGAAGGGCACGGTCACGCAGACCTTGGGTTTGAGCAGAGGTCTCCCGACGGCCGACTTGATGAAGTAGAAGAGCATCCTTTGGGTCACGCGGTAGTCGGCAATGACGCCGGCACGAAGCGGGCGGCGGACCACTATGGTCTCCGGCGCGCGCCCCATCATGGCCCGGGCTTCTTCACCAACTGCGACCACTTCGCCGGTCTCCAGCTCTTGGGCAACCACCGAGGGTTCCTGAAGCACAATGCCGCGACCACGGACGTAGACGAGAATGTTGACGGTGCCTAGATCAATGCCCAATTCCTCGAAGACTGGCATTCAGACTCTATCTTTCCGCTTGTTAGCTTGACGTTGACATCCGCTCATAGCGGAGTGATGATACACGAATTCTGTGCTTTGTCCAATACGCAGCACTGAACGTGCCGTATCCTTTTCACGGAATGGCGGTGGCGGAGACCCCAGAGAGGCAGATCACGATCCGCCTCAAGCGTGTGGGTGGATGGCGTAGCCCGTGCTGGGCCACGCCCGAGGTTCGCGAGGGACGTTCGGCGCTCGTTGCGACGTAAAGCTCCACCACTGCAATGAAACCGCGCTTGCGACTTTCTGGGCTTCTGGTATACTTGCTAACTGGGTCTGCGAGATTAGGACCTGAGAGAAGCGTTCCCCCGCTCGTCGATGCGTACTCAAAGCGCGACCTGGCTCACAGTGCGATGGAGTCCCCAAACTCGCACTGATCGCCGCTCAGCCGGAGTTCGCCGTTCAGCTGCGCGCGCGTGCGTGCGGCTGGGCGTCCTGGGGCCTGTGGCCGAAGGAGTTGACTGTTGGCAAATCAGGGTATCGTAGCTCGCGTGGTCGGCGTGGTGGTTGACGCAACGTTTCCCACCGGCGATCTGCCGAGCATCCACAATGCTCTTCTCGTGCATCGGGATGATGGGGGCGAGCTGACTGTCGAGGTGCAGGAGCACATCGATCCCCGTACGGTGCGCGCCATTTCGATGAGCAGTACTGCGGGCCTGCGACGAGGTCTGACGGTGACGGATACGGGGGCGCCGATCTCTGTGCCGGCAGGACCGTTGACGTTGGGCCGGATGTTCAATGTTCTCGGGGAACCGATCGATGGTGGGCCACCGGTTGTATCTGCGAAGTACCCGATCCACGTGGACTCGCCCCCGATCTCGGAGCAGATCGTTGCCGACGAAGTCTTTGTAACCGGTATCAAGGCCATTGACCTGCTGACACCCTATCCTCGGGGCGGGAAGATCGGATTGTTCGGCGGCGCGGGCGTCGGCAAGACGCTGTTGCTGATCGAGCTGATGAGCAACACGACCCGCAGCGAGTCGGGCATCGCCTTGTTTGCCGGTGTCGGGGAGCGCAGTCGCGAGGGCAACGAAATGTGGCTGGAACTCCGGCGCACCGGCGTGATTGACAATACCGTGTTGGTGTTCGGACAGATGAACGAGCCTCCCGGGGCCCGTCTGCGCGTGGCATTCACGGCGCTTACGATGGCGGAGTATTTCCGCGACACCGAACAGCGCCAGGTCTTGCTCTTCATCGACAACGTCTTCCGCTATATTCAGGCCGGTTCCGAGGTCTCTGCTCTGCTTGGGCGCCTTCCGAGCGAGGTGGGATACCAGCCGACGTTGCAGAGCGAGATGGGCGAGTTGCAGGAGCGCATCACGACCACCAGCAGCGGCAGCGTGACCTCCATCCAGGCTGTCTACGTGCCGGCCGACGACCTGACCGATCCCGCGGTGGTGGCGACCTTTTCGCATCTGGATGCGACGACGGTGCTGTCGCGTGAGCTGGTCAGCCGCGGCCTCTATCCGGCGATCGATCCCCTGACTTCGCGCAGTTCGCTGCTGGTGCCCGAACAGGTGGGAGAGGAGCACTACCGGATCGCGATGGCGGTGCGGGAGCTCTTGGCCCGCTATGAGGAGCTTCAGGACGTTATCTCGATCCTGGGCATCGAGGAGTTGAGCGAGGACGACCGCCGAGCTGTCTTGCGTGCGCGGCGGTTGCAGCGCTTCCTCACGCAGCCCATGACCGCGGCGGAGTCCTTCACCGTCAATCCGGGTGTGTTGATGTCGCTGGAGGAGACGCTGCGCGGGTTCAGGGAGATTGTTGAGGGCCGGCACGACGATCTGCCGGAGCAAGCCTTCTATATGGTCGGCACGATCGACGAGGCTGTCGAGCGCGCGCGAGCCATGACTGGCTCGTCTCCCTTGGTGGGCGCAGGAGACTGAGGTGAGCACGTCGCTGCGACTGACCGTCCTGACGCCCGACCAGGTGCTGCTGTCGGTGGATGCGGCCACGAGGGTGCGGATGAAGTTGGCCGACGATGCCTGGTTGAGCGTCTATCCGAACCACGCTCCGCTGATCGCCGAGGTTTTGCCCGGTCCGGTGCAGTACGATACGGATGCCGGGTCGGGAGAGCTGTCGATCTGGGGGGGGATCCTTCAGGTGACTGAAGGCCAGGTTACGGTACTCACCAGCGGGCATCAACGGGGACCGCATGCGCCGGAGACGGACGCGGCCTCGGATCGGCAGTTTGATCGTTTGGCAAGACGGCTGATTATGTCACTGCAGGCCCAGCCGAGTCCCGAGGTGGACGCGGCGTCTGCGGGCGCGACGTCTGCGGACGCGACGTCCGCGGACGCGGGGTGAGCTGTGTGGGGCCTGATTCTGTGGTTTCTCGCCGGGGCCGGGCTCAGCGTTGTCCACTTTGCGCTGCTGATCGGTCTGGTGTCCAATCTTGATCCCGCTCTGGCGAAGCGACATCTGAATCGGCGGGTGGGGCGCAGCTATGCGGTGCGCTATCTTTCGCTGATGATTCTGCTGATACCGGCCATACGCCAAAGCGCCGGTGCCGGGATCGCGGTGGCGGTCGGGTTCGGTCTGGTACGCTTGATTGGGGCGGCCTACTTGGGCACATCCGGTAGCATTGACTGGTCGCGGTTTCGCTAGGAACCAGGAGCAAAGGAGTCGGTAATGGAAGAGGTGTTCCCCAAGGTCGTAGTGACGGTATTGGGCATCCCGATTCGGGATACGGTGATTTCGACCTGGGTCGCGATAGTGATCATCATTGGCTTGGCCTGGCTCGTGCAGCGCAGACTGCCGGGAGCCGTCGAGATGCTGGTCGATTTCCTGAGAGGCCAGATATCTGGCGTGATGGGCGGGATTGATGTGGACCCCTACATCCCGTTCGTGGGAGCACTGTTGCTGTTCCTGATTGTGGTCAATAATCTTGGTGTGGTTCCCCTGCTGCAGACGCCCACCAAGGACATCAATACGCCGTTGGCGCTGGCGATTGTGGTTCTCTTTGCGGTGCACGCCTTCGGCATCCAGAAGAAGGGGCTGCGGGGTTACCTCAGAGAGAAGGCCTCGCCATTGACAATCTTGGATGTCATCAGCGATCTCAGCCGCACGATGTCGCTCTCGGTGCGTCTCTTCGGCAACATCATCGCCAGCGAGATCATTGTCGCCGTGATGTACCGGCTTGTGGCCGCAGTGGCGCCGCTGCTGATGGTTGGCCTGGGCATGATCACGGGCATTCTGCAGGCGTACATTTTCATGGTCTTGACGACAAGTGCGATCTCCTCTGCGGTGAGGGCGAGCGGCTAGTCGGCCAAGCCTGCCAAGTTGATTGAGGGTTGTGGCGTATTTCAGCATTCTTATCTTTTATGACGTGAGACAAAGGAGTCAGGATGATAGGTCAATTGGATTCAGGGACACTCATCACTTTGGTGACCATCTTGCTCGCCGGCATCGGCATGATCGTCGGTGCTATCCTCCCGGCGGTGGTCGAGGGCCGTGCTGTACTTAAGGCCCTTGAGGGCATGGTCCGGCAACCTGAGGTCGCCGGTGAGCTGAGGAATACGCTGATTGTCGCGATGGCGCTGCTGGAGACCACGGCGATCTACGTGCTCCTTGTCATGCTCATCCTGCTGTTCGCCAACCCGCTTGTTGACCATTTCTTCCCCGTAGGCTAATCAGCAACAAGTGAGGACTACCCATGCTTGAATTGGATCTCGCAACGGTTCTGTGGCAGGCGGCAAACTTCCTGATCCTTGCGACCGCCCTCTACTTCATCTTGTTCAAGCCGGCGATCGCCGGGATCAAGACGCGTGCTGAAGAACGTGACCGTGTAACGCAGCAACTGGAGAAGGACCGCGAGGAGGTCAATGAACTGCGTGCGGAGTTGGAGGCGCGTTTGCTTGTCGCTGAAGAAGAGGCTGCCGGCGTCATCAGCCGTTCGCAGAATCAGGCCGACATGGAACGCGGGGCACTCGTACGAGAGGCGCATGTAGAGGTGGAGCGGATTCTGACCGAGGCGCAGATGGATGCCTATCGCCTGAAGCGCCATTCTGTGGATGAGTTCCACGACGAACTGCTGGAGGCCGTCCTCGAGGTGAGCGGGCTGGTGATCGGCCGGGTGGCTCCCGAGGAGCTGCACGGTTCGATGGTCGACCAGTTGTGCAGCAGTGTATGGGAGCTCGGCCAGAGCGATATGGGCCGCGTGGATGCGCTACGGCGCTCTTTGGGAGAGCGCACGCCCACAGTGGTGGCGCGCACGGCCCAGGCGCTCTCCGCGGAGCAGCAGGGACTCGTGGTGCGGACGTTCTCGGCCCTGGCGGACCGCAGCGTCAACATGGACCTGAAGGTCGAGCCGGCGCTTGGGCTGGGTATGCAGGTTCGGCTGGGAGATCTAGTCATAGACAACACGATTGCCGGCCAGCTCGACGAGCTACGCGGCAGTGTGATCGAAGCTCTGGAGGAGCGTATCGCG
Organism: uncultured Anaerolineae bacterium; assembly: GCA_965602565.1. GTDB lineage: Bacteria > Chloroflexota > Anaerolineae > B4-G1 > SLSP01 > PWVB01. The sequence goes on along the minus strand of CBFCZM010000233.1, from coordinate 122 downwards.
AATGAGTGAGAGGAATCAGGCTCGTCCCGATGTCCTGACGATGCTCCAGCTACTCCGAGAGCGTGCCAACCAGGGACAGAGCGCCGTGCAGTTCCTCGACGCGGGCGATGTGAGCGTCGTGC
>CBFCZM010000232.1:0-4956 GCA_965602565.1 uncultured Anaerolineae bacterium | reverse complement strand
CACGGCGTTTGTAGTCGAACGCATGGTGGCGGAGGTCAGCAACACTGTCCACTATGCCGATGCTCTGCCGACCAAGTTCCCCGACCTCGGCCCCGAGGTCTTCTCGGCTTTCTATGGCTGCCCGCTGGAGTTCAGCGAGACCACCTCATGGAGCGAGCCAAATCTCGAGGATTGGGCACCCGAATCGGTCGCCAATCTCCAGCTAGACCGCGACAACGTCTATTTCCGCAAGATCCTGGAGTTGACAGATGCGCTGCTCGAGGTGGCTAAGGGGAAGTTCATCATCGGCTACACGGATCTGCACCCCGGGGCTGATGCCATCGCCGGGTTCCGAGATCCGCAGAAGCTGTGCGTCGATATGATTGAGCATCCGGCGGAGGTACAGGCCCTCTGCGACCGGATCACGGATGACTTCATCGAAGTCTACGATATCTACTACGAGAAGCTCTCGTCCGCCGGTATGCCCAGTACGACGTGGCTGAACGCGACGTGCCGCGGCAAGTTCCACGTGCCGTCGAATGACTTCTCCTGTATGATCTCCAGCCGGATGTTCGAGGAGATCTTCCTACCGGGCATCGTCCGGGAGTGCCGGCATACGGATCGCAATATCTACCATCTCGACGGCCCACAGGCGCTACGCTATCTCGACACACTGTTGGCCATTCCCGAGATCCATGCCATTCAGTGGGTGCCCGGGGCCGGGCAGGATCATTGGTCCGAGTGGATTGAGGTCTACCAGCGCATCCAGGCCGCCGGCAAGGCCTTTGTCCTCCACGCGCCGGTAGGGGATCTCGATCAGGTTGTCGAGGTGCTGCGGCCTGAGGGTGCGTGGATTGTCGTGAGCGGCGTGAGGGACGCAGAGATGGCTGAAGCGGCGCTGAAGAAGATTGCGGCGTGGCGGTGAGGGGAGAAAGCGAGAAAGCAAGCAGCGAAAAGGCGTAAAGGTGAGAGCGCCATTCTTCTAGGTCTCGGTGGGCACCAAGCGGAGCATGAGTGCGCGCTGACTATGTCGGTGTTTCGCTCTATCGCTCAATCGCCTGCTCGCTGATTCTTTCATTCTCCCGTAAGGAGAACCAATGAAGATCACAGAAGTGAAGGTATATCCGGTTTGGGTTGGCCATCGCAATCAGTGCCTCGTGAAGGTGGAGACGGACGAGGGCATCTACGGCTGGGGCGAGGCCGGGGTGTCGGGCCGTGAGCTTGCTGTAGCGGGTGCGGTCAACCACTATGCCGCGTTCCTGGTCGGGCGCGACCCGATGCAGCGTGGTGCGCTCTGGCAGGAGATGTATCGCAGCCAGTATTTCGAGGGTGGGCGCATTCTCACCGGCGCCATCTCGGCGATCGACATAGCGCTCTACGACATTGTCGGCAAAGCTCTGGGGGTTCCGGTCTACGAGCTGCTGGGCGGCAAGCACCGCGACTCCGTCCCGTGCTTTGCCACGACAGGGGCGCGCACGTACGAGAAGTTACTGGAGAATGTGAATCTGTTGCTGGAGAATGGCTGGAATGTCATCCGTGTCGGTGCGGCGCGAGGTCCGATCACGGAAAAGGGCACGCGGTCCAGTGATCCAACGCTCTATGAGCCGCGGGCGTCCATCGGCGTGACGGCGGACTGGATGCCCAGGATTCGTGCGGCTGTCGGCCCGGCGCCTGTCCTGGGTGTGGAGTACCATCATCGCCTGAGCGTCGCTGAGGCGGCGTCCTTCTGCCAGCGCATGCCCACTGGGACGCTGGACTTCCTGGAAGAGCCTATCCGCGATGAGACGCCCGAGGCCTATGCGACGTTGCGCCAGATGACGGGCGTGCCCTTTGCCGTGGGCGAGGAGTTCGCCAGTAAGTGGCAGTTTCTTCCCTACATCGAGCGTGGGCTGACCAACTTCGTCCGCGTCGACGTCTGCAACGTCGGCGGGCTGACAGAGGCGCAGAAGGTCGCCGGATGGGCGGAAGCGCACTATATCGATCTCATGCCGCATAACCCTCTTGGCCCTGTTTGCACGGCGGCAACGGTGCACCTGGCCGCGGCGGTGCCCAACTTCGCGTGGATGGAGGTTCGCATCTCGCCCACCGAGGGTTCGGAATACCCCTCCGCCGGGGTCTTCCCGCTGCAGCATAAGCTGGAAGGATCGCGCTTCCCTGTCCCCGATTCGCCCGGCCTCGGGGTGGAGGTCAATGAGGACTATCTGAAGGCGCAGACTTTCAAGTACTGGGAAGCCCCACACTTGCACCGGCTGGATGGGTCGTACACGAACTGGTAAACGGAGCGCATATTCTGCTATGATGTGGATAGCAGGAATCGTCTGGATCTGGCCGCCCACGAAGACGCACCTTGGTCAGCGGGGGCGGCGTTGGGGCTGAAGTAACGAGAGGAGGCCGACATGCCGAAAGAGGTTAGCGGGGCCCGGCAGCCGCTCAAAGCCGTCATTCTGGCTGCGGGTCAAGAGACCATCACGGAAGACGGTGTGCCGATTCTGCTCCAACCGTTGGGGGATCTCTGCGTTATGGATCATGTAGTTCAGAATGCCCTGCAGGTTGTGAAGCCTGAGGATCTCACCCTGATCGTGCCGGGGAAGGGCAGCCAGGTTGAGAGGCACCTGTCTCGTCCGGACTTTCATTACGTTGTCCAGGAGAAGCCACAGGGGACCGGCCATGCGGTTCTCCAGCTCAAACCGTTCCTGTCGGATTACGAAGGGGACCTGCTGATCCTCTACGGAGACACCCCGCTTTTCCGCCCCTCCTCGATTCTGGGCCTGCTCAACCGTCACCAGCTCAAGGGTGCGCATCTCACACTGCTGACCGCCATGGTTCAGGAGTCCTTGCCCTATGGGCGGATAATCCGTGACGCGGGGGGGCGGATTATCGACATCATTGAAGACATGGATGCCTCACCGGAAGTGCGTGAGATCCGCGAGGTGAATGTCGGTGCCTACGTGGTACGCGCAGCCACCATATTCTCGGTGCTGGAGACCCTGACGCCCTCCGCACTCGATGGGGAATACCGACTCACCGACTCAGCTCACCGTATGATCCGTGGTGGGATGCGTGTTGGGAGCTACCAGATCTACGATCAGGATGAGGTGTTGGGGATCAACACGAGAGAGAACCTGACGCAGGCGTCCTTCATCCTCCAGAAGCGTATCTACCGCCCGAGACGCCACGAGGAGCACAACGTCATCGCGTTCGGCACCGGTGGATGGCGCGCCGTGATCGGTGAGGGCTTCACCCTGCACAACGTGCGGCGCCTCTGCCAGGCCCTGGCCAATGCCGTCACGCGGCGTGGTGACGAGGCGAAGGGGGCGCTGATCGGCTACGACCGGAGATTCCTCTCGGACCGTGCCGCGCGCGCAGCTGCCGAGGTCTTCGCCGGCAACAACATCCCGCCGATGCTGCTCAAGGAGGAGGCCCCGACGCCGCTGGTGACCTATGCGACGGCTGAGACCGAGGCGGCCTACGGATTGATCTTCACCGCAAGCCATAATCCTCCGGAATGGAATGGCCTGAAGGTCTTCCGCAGCGACGGCTCCCTGCTGCAGGATGACGAAGTGCGCTCGATCCAGGCTGAGGCCAACCGGTTGACGACCGAGGATGTGGTCAAGATCGACCTCGATCTGGCTGTGGATGCGGGTGTCGCCAAGGTGAGCGACTACACCAACGCCTATATCGATGCCGTTGAGACCCTCGTGGATCTTGATGTGATCCGTGATGCGGGCCTTCGCGTGATCGTCGATCTGATGTATGGCGTTGGCCAGGTAACCTTGGGGGTTATCCTGACGGAAGCTCGTTGCCGCGTGGTCTTTATCAACGAACGCCATAACCCGCTCTTTGGAGGTCGCTCGCCGGCGCCTGATATGGAGGGACTGCGCCTTCTGAGGACACACGTCCGCAACGAGGGCTACGATCTGGGCTTGGCGCTCGATGGCGATGCCGACCGCATCGCCATCGTTGATGAGGCCGGCACGTATGTCACCGTGAACGACATTCTGCTGCTGACCTACTGGTACATGCATGAGGTACGCGGGCAGCGCGGTGGCGTGGTGCGCAACCTCGCGACGACGCACCTGCTCGACCGCCTGGCGACCCACTTCGGAGAGCAGGCGTACGAGGTGCCCGTGGGGTTCAAGCACGTATCTGCTGCGATGGTCGATCACGACGCGGTTCTCGGCGGTGAGTCCAGCGGTGGATTGACGATCCGCGGGCATATCCTCGGCAAGGACGGTATCTTTGCCGCGGCGCTGATCGTGGAGATACTGGCCAGAACCGGGAAGACCATCTCGCAGCTGCTCGACCAGGTTCACAGTATCACCGGCAGGCTGGTCTCGGCAGAGGCAAATCTGCCGGCGACGCCTGAGATGCGTATCATCGTTCCGAGGCAGCTGGAGGCAATGATCGCAGCCCACGAGATCACGCCGATCACCCTCGGCGGCTACAGAGTCGAGCGTATCTCGACGTTCGACGGCACCAAGTTCTTCTTCCCAAACGACAATTGGGCTCTGATGCGCTTCTCCGGCACCGAGCCGGTTCTGCGAATCTTCTCCGAGGCCGATACTGAGGAGAAGGCCAACCAGCTGATCGACGCGTTGAAGGTGCAGTTTGACCTGAAAGGCCAGTTCTGACTGCCTTCAACGCCGAGCGCCATGGACAACAGGGGTGCTGCATTGCGCTGTCATCCTGAACGGGTCCAGCGAGCAACTACGCCTGGGAGCTGCGAAAGTGAAGGATCTTGTCCGCAGTAACTGGGATCAAGTTCGGGAATCCTTCGCTTTCTTACTGAGGGCTTGAGGAAGCTTCCCTGAGCCGCTCAGGATGACTATACCTGCGGGTCACTGCGGCCTGAACTGCGCGGCTCGCGCGTGATGGTGGTGATCGGAATGACATCATTGTGCGAGAGGCTCAAGCGCTATAGCTCTGGCACATAAAGAACGAGGGGTGAGCGCCACCCGCCCGGACCCCTTGAGTTAT
>CBFCZM010000231.1:0-4974 GCA_965602565.1 uncultured Anaerolineae bacterium | reverse complement strand
GATGATGAGGTCCGGCGTGATGGTCTGCATCTTCGCCAGGGCAGCGACGCCATCTGTCGCAGTGACCACTTCGTAGCCTTCAGATTCCAGGATGTCTCGAATGGCGAAGAGCAGTAGGTCGTGATCCTCAACGGTGAGAATTCTCTTCTTGGTCATAGTCTCCTCTTCAGCTACCTGCATCCAGGTGAGGTCTGGCGGGTCAGAACGACATATCCTAGTGTGCCCTAGTCTGCAGTGGGCGCAAGTGGGAGCCTAATGGTGAATCGGGAGCCCTCGCCCTCTGCGCCCTCGACCTCGATGGTGCCGCCGTGCACGGTGACAACCTCTTTCACGATGGGCAGGCCAAGACCACTGCCTGGGATCTGCATCGTGCGCGCTTCCTCGCCGCGGAAGAAGCGGTCGAAGAGCTGCTCGCGCTCTCTCTCCCTGATGCCGATACCGGTGTCGGTCACCGCCAGCTGAGCGTAGGCAGTCCCATCGCAATCCTGGATACCTGTTGTTACCTCGATGCCGCCGGCGTTTGTGTAGAGGAGGGCGTTCTCCAGCAAGTGGTTGACGGCCCTTATCATCCAGGTCGGGTCGGCTTGGACGAAGACGGGGTGTCCTGAGCTGCGATAGCGCAGGTCAAGCCCACGGGTCTGTGCTTCTCGCGCTTGGCTATCCACGGCGGTGGAGGCCAGGAGATCAAGATCCATCGTCTGTGGCTTCAGCTCGAGGTGGCCGGCTTCGATCCTGGCAATGTGCAGAATGCCCTCGACGAGCCGGGTCAGGCGGTCAAGTTCTTGCTCAAGGGAGGCGAAGTAGGATGCTTTGCGGTCCTCAGCTCCCTTCTGGAGGAGCGAGGTGTAGAGCAACATCGCAGCGACGGGCGTCCTCAACTCGTGGGATACGTCAGAGATGAACTGCGACTTCATCCGGTCGAGCGCCCTGAGATGCGTGACGTCGTGCACGGCAACAACTGTGTTGCTGTTGGGATTGTCCTCAAAGACTGGCGAAGCCCGCAGCACGAGGTCAATGCCCCCGAGATCCACAAGCTCCTCCGGGCTTTCTGCTGCTGGCTGTGCCATGGATTTGACAGCCTGACGCAGGAGCGCTGCGTCGACCGGTTGCAGGACCTGCTCGAGCCATCTGGATGCCACAGGATTCATCTGGATGATGTCCCCCTCGCTGTCTGTGACGATGATGCCGTCAGAGGTGCTTCGGAGTATGGCTTCGGACCACGCAGTGCGAGCCGCCAGGGCCTGGGTGCGGTCCTCCACGCGGCGCTCCAGCTCCTCGGCGTACCTCTTGGTCTCGCGGTAGAGCTGCGCGTTGTGCAACGCAACGGCAGCGTGGTCCGCAAACGCCCTGAGTCGTTCTGCATCGCTGGACGCAAAGCGGTTCGGGCTGGAGCTGTTGACGTTGATGAATCCCTCGGTGCGGTCAGCGATGCGGATGGGGACACCGAGATAGGCACGGTGGTCGATGCGCTGTGGCTTGCGCACCCATCCATCGTGGGTCTCGGTGTCGCCAATGACGACAGGCTCTCCGGTCTCCATCATCTTCAAGAAGGTGTAGTAGGACGTGACGGGAGTGATGGTCTCTCGGACCCTTTGTTCCGAGATGCCTTGCTCCCGATATCCCCGCCACCGAACGATGCGCCCAACGTCGTGCTCCAGCAGCATGATGTTGTACGTGTCACCGGGTACGACTCGCGTCACCTGCTCCAGGATCTGGTCCAGGACTTCCTCGAAGACGAGGGAGCTGTTGACCACTGCCGCTGCTTCGGCCAGAGCTGCTGCGAACTGAAGCTCTGGCTGTGCGTTGGGGTCAGTTTCTGCTGAGTGCTGTGGCTGCATAGTGTGACCTCAAGGTAAGCTAGCGACTGCCTCAGCTAGCTGATGAGCGACTGTGCTTCCTCAGGCGTCATCGACTGCCCGCTGGAGATGGCGTTCCCAAGTTCCTTGGCCAGCTGGCGATCGTTGATGACGATGGAACCGATGATCACACTGCCGCGGAGGACGATTTTCCTGTAGGTCCCGGCCTCATGGTCGAGTTTCCGGATCTCGGTCGCGGCGTCGCCATCCTCGGGATTGACGAAACCCGCAGAGCTGACGTCAATGCCGACGACTTTGAGGGTGGTGGCGGGGACCACGACATCGTACAAAGACTCGTCGCCGGCCATGTTGGCTGCGGCAACGCGTGCCTGCGCCTGCGCGATCGGTGCGATAGCCCAGTTGGATCCCCTGAAGACGCTGGTATCGCCGGCGGCGTGGATATCGGGATCGCTGGTGGTCATTCTCTCGTCGACGACGATTCCGCGATCCACGGTGAGCCCGGCTTCTGCGGCGAGCGTCGCATTGGCGCGCACCCCTGCGGCAACGACGACGGTCTGAGCCGGCACGATGCGGCCGCCCTGAATCTGCACGCCGGTGATCTGGCCATTGCCCAGGATCTCTTCGGTGCGAGCACCGACAATGACGTTGATGCCGAGCGATTCCACGAAGTCCTGCAGCAGCCGTGATCCTGTCTCATCGAGCTGTCGGGGCATCAATCTGGGAAAGAACTCCAGGACCGAGACGTTGGCGCAGTAGCTCTTCAGACCACGGGCAGCCTCAAGTCCCAGGAGTCCCCCGCCGATCACGGCGATCTCCCTGCACGTGGTGGCGGCTTTCTCCATCCTCAGCGTGTCCTCCAGCGTTCGCCAGGTCAGAACTCGGTGCTGGTCAGCGCCGTTGATCGGCGGAACAAATGGAAGACAGCCCGTTGCGAGGAGCAGTTTATCGTAGCCAACGCCATTGCCGTCCACGGTAATGGTTTTCTGCGCCGGATTTAGGGCAGTGACCCGTTTGCCCAGGCGCAGGTCGATGCCGCGATCCTGGTACCAGGAAAGCGGTCGTCGGAGCAACCGGCTCATGGGCAGGTTGCCGGCCAGGAATTCTGTGAGGTGGGGTCGATAGTAGTCGGGATACTCCTCGTCTGAGTAGACGATGACCTCGCCCAGTTTGCGGCGGGCCAAGTCCATTGCTGCGGTGATCCCTGCCACGCCACCTCCCACAATGACATAGCGCATCGTCACGCTCCTTCCACGGTGCGGTCAGTTACCTAGTGTTGTATTGTACAGCAAACGGGTGACAGGCAAAGGTCGCACCAGGACTTGACGACTAGAACATTCGTTCGTATAATGTGATAGAGGATACCTATGGAGCCTATTGACAAACTCAACCTACTGGGAGAAGCCGCGCAGTACGAGGCTGCGGAGGACGTGGCGGTGACAGGACAGCTATCGGCTGGCCCCATGGTTCCGCGCGAACTGGCGAAGTGCGTGACGCACGCGACACTCCCTGGCGGTCGGCGGATTCCGATGCTGAGAACACTTGTCTCTTCCGTGTGTGAGAACGATTGCCGGTATTGTGGTTACCGTTCGGGCCGTGACACGCGGCGGGCCGCCTTCACCCCCGATGAACTCGCCTCGTTGAGTGATCAACTGTGGCGGCACGGATTGGTTGAGGGCATTTTCCTGAGTTCCGGGATGGTAGGTGGAGGGCCGAAGACCCAAGACCGTATCATTGCCACGGCTGAGCTGCTGAGGCGCAAGTATCAGTTCCCAGGATATCTGCACGTCAAGATCATGCCGGGAGCCGAGTTCGACCAGGTTGCGGAGACGATGCGGTGGGCCGATCGCGTATCGGTCAATCTCGAAGCACCGAATGCCAAACGGCTAGTCCATCTGGCGCCTTCGAAGCAGTTCTCGGATCAATTGCTTGAGCGCCTGCGATGGGCAAACCGATTGCGGTACGTGACTCCCGGCAAGCGGCGCAGCCTGACGACACAGTTCGTTGTCGGCCCTGCGGGGGAGTCCGATCTGGAGCTGTTGTCGACATCATCCTATCTCTACTCGGTATTGGGGCTCGCGCGATCTTACTTCAGTGGGTTCAGACCGGTCCCGAATACGCCCCTCGAGGAGCAACCCGCGGTGAATCTGCGGCGCGAGCAACGCCTCTACCAGGCCTCCTTCCTGCTGCGTGATTACGCGTTTGATGTGGAAGAACTGCCGTTCGGCGCGGCGGGCGACCTGCCGCTGGATGTCGACCCCAAGCTGGCCTGGGCCCAGAGCAATCTGAAGGAGAACCCGGTTGAGGTCAACACGGCCGATCGACGACTCTTGCTGCGGATCCCAGGGATAGGTCCGAAAGGTGCTGACCGCATCCTGAAGGCCCGACGGCGAGGCCACCTTCGTGATCTCAACCACCTTCATGGATTGGGCATATCGACAACACGCGCGGCCCCATACGTACTTCTCGATGGCTATCGCGCACCACGGCAGTTGTCGCTCTGGCCTGTGACATAGCGTGTGACATAGCCTGTGACATGGCTTGTCACAGGGTGAGCCACGGCTCGCCGAGTTCCACTGCGTGCCCAGGGGGCAGCCACGAGATCACCGAATCGCCTCTGTGCTGCGCCAGCTTGCGCTTATCATTGTTAAGTTTATAATAGAGATAATAGGACTTACTGTTAGATTGGACGGAGGTCGGTGACGATGGAGATGATGATTCGGTTCCCTGGTGGTGCACGTGTGGATGCGCATGCGGGTGATATGGTGATCAGGACGGACCAGCCATTGCGGGGTGGTGGTGAGGGTTCGGCACCTACGCCGTTCTCGCTGTTTCTGGCTTCGTTGGGGACGTGTGCTGGGATCTACGTCCTGAGCTACCTACAGCAGCGTGGATTGCCCACCGAGGACGTCGAGATTCGCCAGGACACCGCGATCGATCCGGTGACGCATATGATCAGCAATGTCACCCTACACATTGATCTTCCCGAGGGTTTCCCCAAGAAGTATCGGAACGCCCTGATCAAGGCGGCTGAGCTCTGCGCAGTGAAGAAGCACCTTGAGAATCCGCCGGCGATGCACGTGGAGGCGCACATCGGTTGAGTCGAGCTGCGGGAAACCGCCGCATCTTGGCGACTGCGTGGTCCCTGAGATGGGTGGTG
>CBFCZM010000230.1:0-4984 GCA_965602565.1 uncultured Anaerolineae bacterium | reverse complement strand
CATTCCCCGCGGGCGCCGGGCGGTCTGCCGCCGGGCGGGGGCGCACCGGCGGCGTTGCACGAGGAGATAATCCGAGCAGCCACGTCCATCGATGGCGTACTCCGCGTCCACCAGGTGATCACCGAGCACGTTGGCCCGGAGATCGTGGCAGATCTCCACATCAATATCAACGGGGACTTGCCACTGTTCGACGCTCACGCCATCTCCGATGAAGTGCACAACCGGGTCGAGGCTCTCACGGGCATCGATCGGGCCTACGTACACGTCGAGCCCTGCGAAGTGGGGGCCTTTGACGGCGCAGAAACGCCGGATTCACCGGATAGTTGATCCCCGCCATGGAGTGCAAAATCGAACGTCAAACTCGTATGGAGATCGTCAGCCTGGATGGGGGTTGGGCGCTGTTACCCCTGTTGGCGGCAGCCGGTGGCGCCTGGGCCTTCAATCGGGGACTGTGGGGCGAGGACCCGACCACGCTGGGCGGCATGCTGGCGCTGATCGCGGGCGGATGGCAGCCACTCTGGCGCGCGCTGACCCGGACGGACTGGGCCACCCCGCTCAGCCGGTGGCCCGGATGGCCCATGTCGGACCCGGTACCCCGATGGCCCTACATACAGCCTGGCACACCTGGTGACCGCCTGCAACATGGACTAGCCTCGGCCAGAGCCTGGTGGTGCGGGGGAGGACAGGCCTCTCTGGCGCAGCCACTGCGGCGGGCCATCACCGCGTTGCTTGTCAGCCTCCTGCTCAGCCTCGCGCTGGGGCGGATGTCCTTGCTTCTGACACTTGTCTTGCTCACCTTGGCAGAGTTGGCCGCACTCTGGCACGAGGGACGCGGCGACGTCGGTCCGCTGTGGACAGGCATTGCCCTTATTGCGGCCCCGTGGTTCCTCGGCGCTTCCCTCGGCACATCCGACATCGTCACCCCGGCGCTGTCCAGCCTGGTCCTGGCTCTGATGATCGGCTTGTACACGCGCCCCAACGGATGGGCCTTGATGGGACCAGTTGTGGGCGCCGCCTATCTGCTTTGGCAGGGCCACGCATCCGCCGTAGGCTGGCTGCTCCTCTTGTCTCTGCCGGGGCTGATGGCACTGACTTCCCGACCGAATCGCGAGGCCTACCGCCGCGCAGTCGGTCCCTGGGCCCTGAGTATGGTTGCCTTGATGGCGTGGGTGTTGTGATATGTTGTGGATTGCCGGCATCTTCGCGGTGCTGGTGACCGCGTTTCTCTACTGGCAGCTCATCGTAGCTGAGGGAGCCTACCTCGGGCGCAGGGTCGTCACGCTGCTATATGACTGGTCGGCGCACGTATACGACCGGGTCAAGCGCTACGACACCGGCTACGAAGCCTATTTTCTGGCGCGCCCCTTGGCCAGCTCGCTCTTCTCCTTGCCGAACCCGCTTGTGCTGGACGTCGCGGCAGGGACCTCACGTCTAGCGTGCACCTTGCTGAACGAGGTAGCATTTCGCGGTCGCGTGATCGGTCTGGACCTATCCCGGAGAATGCTCGAGCGGGCGGTGCTCAAGACGGCGCGCTACGGCGATCGCAACGCACTCCTCTGGGATGATGCCTCAGAGCTGCCGTTCCCGGACGATACCTTCGAGGCCGTCGCGTGTCTGGAGGCCCTGGAGTTCATGCCAGATCCTGACCAGGTTCTCCAGGAGATGGTCCGCGTGCTGCGACCGGGGGGCGTCTTCCTGACAACGAACCGTATCGGCAACGAAGCCAAGTTGATGCCGGGGCGCACGCAGTCCGCCGACGAGCTGCAGAAGAAGCTCCAAGCCCTGTCCCTGGAGATGGTCAAGATCCGGCCCTGGCAAGAGGACTACGATCTGGCCTGGGCGTTGAAGCCGGGTATCTGCACCTCGTTGGGGGTCCGAAAACTCGAGGATGTGCTGGTCTGCCCCGCGTGCGGCACACCGGTGACGCGCCGGTCCGGCGACCTGCAGTGCCAAAATGGGCACGTTCTCCCCATTGCAGAAGACGGCATCGTAGAGCTGGTGCACGTAGACTAGCAACACCGGCTCCCCTCGCCGTCCAAGCTCTGAGCGGACCACAGTCCGCGCTCTGCCCGACCGCCGATGCCGCGTCATCCCCCCTTAGCAGTTCAGCGATCCAAGCCCTCACGGCCGGTCCGCCGCGCAGGGTCAAGGCAAGGCGCGTGCCGCTGACCGCGGCGTCTCACATTGCCCGACAATCTTGTCCTTCTTCATAGCCAGGAACGTGACGAGGGCAGTGCGATCGATCACCACACTGCCCTCGTATGCTGGTAGGGGGATTGGCTATCGCCGGCGACGCATCCGCGGCAGCTGCGACAGGGTCTTGCGCATCAGCCCCACGAGTTCCCGGGACCTGGCCTTCTTGGCCGCCACCAGAGCTCGGTTGAGATAGGACTTCGCCCTGACAGGATTACCGTGCTGGGCATAGAGGATCGCGAGGTTGCGCAGGGTCTTGGCCTCGCCCTCTGCATCCTTCAGGGACCTCCGGATCTCCAGCGCCTCTCCGTACACCTCGATGGCCTGCTGCCAATCGCCCATACCATCGTGCGTAGCGGCCACGTTGTTCAGCACCACGGCCTCGCCGGCACGGTCTTCGGCTGCCTGGTAAAGCTCGCGTGCCTCTGCTGTGTAGGTTTGGGCCTGTTCCCAATCCTCCATGGCCAAATGGACGCCGGCGATATTGTTGAGCGCCTCGGCCTTGCCGGCGGTATCCCCGGCAGCATCCATCAACTCGATGATCTCCTCGTACCTCGCCACCGCGGACTCCCACTCACCCTGTGTCAGGAATTCGCGCGCCTCCCCTTCGAGAAGGCTTGCCTGCTCCTCGCTGGTCGCCTCCTCCGACGGCCCTTCCACACTCTCTTCTACCGCGATACCAGCCGCAGCTTCAGCTGCAGCGTTTGCGGCTTCCTCGGCCTGCGCTAGTTCTGCATCACTCATATCAACTCCTCCTCAAAGCTAGTGCCGGCAGGCCCTGTACCGGCTCGGACCTGCGAAACATCGCAGCCTCGGGTCCAATGCTCAAACGCTCGCTCGACGGCCGACGGCCTCGATAGCCGCCGATACCGCGTTCCGGTTCGCCACCAGCCACTGCAGCGACTCGAGACTCGAGACCATCTGTTCCGGCCTGCCGGCATCGGCGTGGTAGGCAGCGAAGATCAACTGAATCGCCATGTGCATCTGGCCCAGCAGCGCTCTCTCAGCCTCTGTGAGCTCCTGCACCTCTGTGTAGCCGGCGACCAGTGCAGCCAATTGCTTCAGCCAAGCCTGTCGTCGCGCCGGTATGCCCCCGGCCGCGGATAGCAGCGCGGTCGAGCAGTAAGCAAGGTCGAACACCCGCGGCCCCCGCCTCGAGATCTCCCCGTCGATGAAACCTGAGACCTCGCCATCCTGGATCAGAAGCGTGCCCGGGTGCGCATCTCGGTGGATCGCTTGCTGTGGCAACTCATCATATCGCGCGAAAAGCCATGGTTCGAAACGGGTGTAGACCGCGTCCAGGCCATACTCCGAAGCCGCGGTCTCCGGCAGCGCCGATCTCACCCATCTCCGAAGCTGGCCGGGCACATCTATCGTCGAATAGCCGTCTCTGTCGGACAGCGTGGCCAACTCCCGGTGCAGCCGCGCCAGACCCCGACCATAGGCAGCCGCGCGTATCAGGATCGCGGTCGTGACGCTATCGCGCTTGGTGTAGTGCTGATCGTAAACCCGTCCGGGCAGGTACGGATAGAGACTGTAGCCGCTCCCCTCCCACACCACCTCGTAGACGCCCTCGGGCGTAGGCATTGGAGCTGCCACGGGAAGACCCTGTGCGGCAAGCTGCGACAGAACGGCCACCTCCAGTGTATCGTCGAGTTTGCCGGACCTGGACTTCAAAATGAAGTGCCGGCCGTCTTCCGCAGTCACGCGCAAAGCTCGACCCTGAGGTCCAGCCAGAACCGCACTCCCCAGAGCAACCTCCACATCCCAATGTCGAAGTAGCCCCGCCAGATCACTCACACCAGACACAGATCCCTCCGGTCGAACGGATGAAGCGAGTCGAAGCTCCGGGAAACCCCCACCACCGGCATGGTGATAGCCATCACCATGCGCCTGAGCCCACGCACTGCATCGACGAGCCGGACCGCAGTGCGTGGGCACCCTAGCAGCAGCACCCCACCCTCTGCGGGCTTCACACCCTGAGCCCCCCCCCGCCTGCGCCAGCTTGTCGGCGCCGAGACCTATGCACGTGCCGGACGACGCTGCTTCCGGCGTGCTTCAGCTCGTCGCTTCAACACAAAAACGGCGACAACGCCCGCCGCCATCGCAGCGGACACAATGCGGACCACCAGATGCTGGAAACTGCGCCCGAGCGTCTGCGCGTGAATCGTGCCCAGCAGGAACGCCACGTAATTAAGCCAATGGATCACCTTCCACTGCTTGCCGATCTTCTTCCGCAGCAGCGCAACCGCAGCCGCGATGAGGATCAACCACAACGCCGGGCGTCCGCCCTGGCTGAAGAATGCCTGCGTTGAACTCATCGAAGGCACAAATACGCTGACGCTGCCGGCGCGCCAAGCAACGGCAGAGGCATGAACAAGGAGGGCCACTAGTGCGGTCATCGAGGCAACGTGATGCACCCGGACAAAGCTCCGGCCAAAGTAACGTGTGAGTTCCCGCACGTAATTGGAGGACAGCGTCGCGACGAAGATCGTCAGATATCCTGAGACAGCCGCCACACGGATCACGCGCTCAATCGGCGTGTCGAGCGCATCAAGGGCAACCACAGCCCCGGCCGCCAGCAGTGCGACAGTGACACCGGCGATCAACAAGAACCTGTTCTTGGTCTTCTTGCCTGCCACGTTGGCCAACTCTCAGACTTTGCGAGCACTCCGCTGAGCAGCCTTCCTGCTATCTGCCCGCACCGCAGCTCGGATGATGAAGTAGCTGATTATCCCTCCCAACAGGAAAGGCAACGCCAGTTGAATTCCCAGCAGACGGTAGGGTAGCA